>DASSKV010000068.1:0-15913 GCA_035690125.1 Saccharimonadales bacterium (SeqCode)
ACTGAAAATAACGGCACTGATGATAATGCTCAGGTTGTAAAAGAGGGGTGCTATAGCAAAGAAAAAGAACCGCCCCATTGTCTGTTGCACGCTGGTTAGGACGCCCGATATTGTGAAAAGCAAGGGGTTAAAGGCAAGGAAGCGCATAATGGTTGCCGTAGTATCTATCTGTTCCGGAGCCATGTGCGGTGCAATAACGTAGCGGATAAGCGGCTTGGCAAACACAAACATTATTACGCCTACTATGGCCATGATGATAGCCAAGAAGTTCATAAGGCTAGTCGACAGCTCCCATACTCCCTTGCGGTCGTTTTTGTGCAAGTGGTCACTGAGCACCGGCATGAAGGCCACACCCAATGCACCAGCCGCTAACGTAAAGAAAAAGAAGTCAGGGATGTTAAAGGCGGCAAAGTATGCGTCCGTACTGTGCGGACCTGTGGTTTGGAAGTTACCATTCACCAGCTTGGTACGCAAAAAACCCAGTACCTGCCCCAACAGTGCAGTACCCATGAGTAATAGCGCCACCTTACTAATGGAAGTACGGCGCTTGGCAACAGTAGGTTCAGTAGGGCTCATGAGTTTTTTATAATCATTAGCTCCATTCAGTATAATCCAGCCTCCCCTCCGGTTACAGAGGGATTAGAAAAAGTCGTTGTTTTTGTGGCTACTTTAGGTTGATAACACCGTTGTTGGTGAGTTCTTGCACATCTTTTGGGTTGGCG
The DNA here is from genome assembly GCA_035690125.1 of Saccharimonadales bacterium (SeqCode). Classification (GTDB taxonomy): domain Bacteria; phylum Patescibacteriota; class Saccharimonadia; order Saccharimonadales; family UBA4665; genus DASSKV01. Next base: position 723 of record DASSKV010000068.1, read on the forward strand.
GGCGCGCTAGATGCTGGACGCTTACGTTTGCGGGTGCGCTTGCGCTTTGGCTTTAATGGCTCCGTTTCTCTTGGAGCTTCTGGCATTGCGACTGCGGCGTGCCCTACCGCTGGGACAACCTCTGTTGGCAGCGGCATAGCCGCTGGGTTAGCCGATGGTTCTGGCACTGGGGTGGGCTTTGCTGGCTTCGGGTTATCAAATAAATACCGCTCACCCACGTAGCGTTCAACAAAATCGCGGCTACTTGAGTACTGGGCCCGGCTACGCTCGATTATGGCCGCTGTTTGGTCGGCACTGTGTGGTGGCAGGTCTAGCGAAACAGCCGAAAAGGCTGGCACCTTCTCGCCCTCTATAGTCATGCTTATAACAAAATGGCGGTTATGCATATGAACCAGGTCGTATTCCAAAAACTTCGGTTCAAAGTAGCGCTGCATACTACGGGCATCATCAGCCCCCATGCGGAAAGCTATTATAGAACCGACGTTGCCGAATACGGCGTCCTTTACTTCTTGGCTCATCTGGGCAATGTACTGGTTAGCTACCGTCAGGTTTAGACCATACTTACGGGCCTCACTCAAAATGGTAGCAAACGAATCGGTTGCGAAGTTTTGGAACTCATCGACGTATAAGTAGAACGGGCTGCGCTCGCTGGCTGGTATGTCGGCCCGGCTCATAGCGCCGAGCTGGATTTTGGTAACGAGTAAAGCACCTAATAGTGCCGCATTGTCTTCCCCAACCAATCCACGCGACAGGTTCACAATGAGGATTTTGCGTTGGTCCATAATCTGCCTAAGGTTAAAACTGCTCTTTGGCTGGCCGATTATATTGCGGACAAGTGGGTTAGCCGTAAAGGCACCGACCTTGTTGAGCACGGGTGCAACGGCTTCTGCTGCAAACTTATCGTTCCAACTGGCAAACTCTATCTCCCAAAAGTTTCGAACCACCGGATCGGTAACATATTGCAGGACGTCGCGCCGGAACTTTTTGTCTGTGAGTATTCGTGTAATGTCGAGCATGGTTGCGTCTGGGTAATCCAGCAGTGCAAGTAGTGAGTAACGCAGGATGTACTCGAGGCGCGGACCCCAGCTTTCGAACATCCGCTTTAATACGCCTATTAGCTCCGAGGCCGTGTGCGTCTTAAGCTTGGGGTCGGTTACTTCCATTGGGTTAAATGCTATAGGGAACTCTGTGTCTGCAGGGTTGAAATATATAACATCCTCAGCCCGCTCTGCCGGTATGCGCCTAAGTATGCTCAATGCATAATCACCGTGCGGGTCAATAACAGCAAAACCATATGGGCTATATATATCTGAAATGGTTAGCAGTTCTAGCATGCCGGACTTACCAACGCCAGTCTGGCCTATGATGTACAGGTGGCGCCCTCGGTCTGAACGCGGCAGCCCGAACATAGTGTTATGGCCCCGGAAGTTTGTGGCCGCTACAGGGCTAATGGCTAAGTTATAGGCTTCAGTCACTATCGGCAGGTTGGCTGGCGGCTCGGCCGTTTGGCTCAGCGCCCACAAAATATATGGTGTTTCGACGTTGGTGTGCGGCAAGTGGTACAAGGTTGCCACTTCTTCTATATTTAGTATGAACCCGCGTTTTATGATGACCCGTGAGCGGTAAGCATTCACGAGCGCCGGGTTTTCGGTTATGGTGCGTTGCTCAAAACCGTTCAGGTATGTGGTGTTGAACTGTTTGTAGCTGGCAATTATGGACTGCAGACGCAGCTTAGCCTGCTGCAACGGTGCGCTGCCGCGGTACACTATGCGCACGGCAGACTCGAAAGCAAGTTTATGGCTTTTTTCTTCTGCACCACTGGCCCTCGCCTGTTCGTACTCGGTAAGCGATATGGCAGCCGACTTGTTTTCGGCGGGTGGCGCCCACAGCGCACTTAGCAGCGCTCCGCCATTGCCACTTTTGGTCTTGCCACGCAGTCCTGCTACATAACGCTCGCTTTTACGGTGCCAGTTGCCGGCAGCCGGCTTGAGTACCATCTGTATCCAGGCTTCTTCGTCATCTTCAAATTTGGCAAGCGTAGCAGTTATGGCAGCCAGCGGGTCCACCTCAAAGCTCTGGAAAGTCTTAATAGGCAGGGCGTCATTATTGCTTAGTTTAAGTTCTGTAGAGAGAACTGTTGAGTATTCTTGCTCCATTAGCTCCGAGTAGTCTGGCACCTCGCTTATCTGCACCGTAGGATACTGCGCGTAGATTTGCTCTTCCACAAAGCTTTTTAGAAAGTTAGGTACCCATACATAAAAGCCAATGCGTTTTTTGCGTACCGCTACCTCGAAGCTTATCCGCTCACGTTGGGCTGACTGGAACAACTTGTGCGAAGGTAAAGTAAGAAGCCCATGTAGGCTCGCAAACATCTGCTCGGCCGCTAACTCCTTCTTCTCGTTGGTCCTAGGTACCTGCAAAAGCAGCACGACGCCTTGCGCGTCTTCGCTTTCTTGTTGTGTTTGCTTAAAGTGATTCATAGGTAAAAGAGAGGCCTACCCTTTATCACCTTATTCTCTCACTTTTATCGAAGTAAATACAGGGGCTTGATGCGGTCTTCATTGCAAATATCATTGGCGCGTAGGTCAATAAGCTCGAATAGCCCTGCAACTAGGGTGCGCTGAGAATAATGTTCGCCCTAGTAAAGCGAGGCAGCTTGAGGGAGCTTGGAGCCCTTAAGAAGCTGGGCCACTTCGTCGGCGTCTACAGTTTCCTTCTCGAGCAGCTTGTCCTTTAGTGCCTCCAGCTTGTCTAGGTTGGCCTTTATGACTTCGCGGGCCCGGTTGGCAGCTTCGGTTATCAGGCTTTCGACTTCATCATCTATAACCTTTGCGGTCTCGTCGGAATATTCGCGTTCGTGCACCAAACGGTCAAGCATCATGCCATCGTCTACATGGAAGACTTGGTCGCGAAGCTTTTTGCCCATACCCTGGTTAACAACCATGTCGCGGGCTATTTCGGCTGATTTCTGTAAGTCGTTGCTGGCGCCGGTTGTTACCCTGTCGCGGCCAAATATGACTTCCTCTGCTATACGGCCACCGAGGCCACGGGCTAACATGTCCTTGAACTGTACTAACGATACGTATACGCGGTCTTCAGGCGGTATAAACCATGTAACGCCACCCGTGCCGCCACGCGGGATTATAGTTACTTTGTGTACAGGGTCGCTGTCGGGCATAACATGGCCAACTAGGGCGTGGCCGGCTTCATGGTAAGCGGTCGTGAGCTTGTCGGCTTCGGTCATGACCTTACTCTTGCGCTCAGGGCCTATAGCTACACGCTCAAATGCTTCGGTAACGTCGCCCTGCGTTATTTCGCTGTGACTGTTGCGGGCAGCTATGATAGCAGCTTCGTTAGCAATGTTAGCCAGGTCCGCACCGGAGGAGCCAGCACTTTTGGCAGCCAAAGCGTCCAGGTCTACGTTCTTGGCAAGCGGCTTCTTAGTAAAGTGCACCTTTAGAATAGCTTCGCGGTCCTGACGGTCGGGCAAGCCTATAGTTACCCGGCGGTCAAAGCGCCCAGGGCGCAACAGTGCCGGGTCCAGCACATCCATACGGTTTGTAGCAGCTAGCACAATTACGTTCTGGCCTTGTTCAAACCCATCCATTTCCACCAGTATCTGGTTAAGCGTCTGCTCACGCTCATCGTGCCCACCGCCCATACCACTACCGCGGCGGCGGCCGACAGCATCGATTTCGTCAATAAATATAATGCACGGCGCGTTCTTCTTGGCCTTGGCAAATAGGTCGCGGACGCGGCTAGCACCGACACCCACGAACATCTCTACGAACTCAGAGCCAGAAATACTAAAGAATGGCACATTGGCTTCGCCGGCCACAGCCCGCGCAAGCATAGTCTTACCGGTACCAGGAGGCCCGACCAACAGTACGCCCTTAGGTATGCGTGCTCCCATGCCTGCAAACTTCTTTGGGAACTTTAGGAACTCTACGACTTCTTCAAGGTCTTGCTTGGCCTCGCCCGAACCGGCGATGTCCTTAAACACGACCTTGTCTTTTTCGTTGCCATACAGGCGGGCGCGGCTCTTGCCAAAACTAAGAGCCTGGTTACCCTGCCCCTGGGCGCTGCGCAACATAAAGTATAAGAACCCAGCTATTAGGACAACCGGGATAACGGACGAAGCCAAGTTTACCCAAGCTGAGCCGCCGGCAGATTCCGGCTTGTATTGTACCTGTACCTTTTTCAAATCAAACCCCTGGTCTTTTAGCGTTGCATTCGGATCGATATGGGTCGTAAGTGACGGGTGGTTAACATTATCCGTTTTGGTAGCTATATCTAGTTCATTGCCGCTTACGGTTATTTTCTGGTATTCACCTGCTGTCTCTTGTTTTACGGCGTCGGTAAGTGGTATTTCTTTGGTTGTCTTTTGGCCAAGGTTCCAGACAATTATGAGGCCAAAGACAATTATGAGGGCTATAAAACCGGCATTTTTCATGCCACGGCGGTTGGTATTCGGTTTCTTGGAATTACGCGGTTTTCTCTCCATACTAACAATTATAGCGCGCCTTATTTTGTTTGGCTAGCGCTCCTCGTTGTTGAGTGCCAATTTTCGAATCCAGCGAAGCAAATCGGAGATTGAGAGGAGTGGCCGACCAGAGTGTGAAGCGGGATAAGTTTTACTTCTTCCGTGAAGGCCGACCGTCGGCCAATACGATGAGCGCTAACTTCTCCTTTCCTACCTCTATTGCCAAGCCTTTTTTAACGGCTATCCGCCGGCCTGGTGTTGCCGTTTTGGCCCCTACGACTGCCCGTTCGATAGTCTTGCGCTCAAACTCATGGACGTCCTGGGCTCGTAACCATGCAGCCATGACCTCGCTGGCTTCGGCATACGGCAGTGCAGCGAACCATTTTTTGTCTATTGTTGGTTCCAGCTTGTGTGCCAGTAGCTTATCTAGCTCCGTATTTACGCTACGCTGGCTGCTTATAATGTGCAGTAATTTTTCTCGTTGTGAAGCGCTTATTTTTGGCACAATAACGTGCCGGACATAATTCCGCAGGTACTTGGTATCACTGTTAGTGCTGTCTTCCCGCCAGTCCAACCTCCTACTTTTTGCATACTGCACTAAATCCTTTTTTGGGAAGCTAAGCAATGGGCGAATTATGTCGCCCCGGCTACTTAAAGAAGAAAGGCCCTTCCTACCAGTGCCACGCAGCAGATTAATAATGGCGGTCTCTATAAGGTCATCCTGGTGGTGAGCAGTAATGATAGCGTCCGCGCCGTAATTTTCCTTAACCTTACGTAAAAACTTATACCGTGCTTCACGGGCTAACGCTTCGCTCGCACCAGCACCCAACCTTCCCTTTTCATATTCAAATGGCAGCCCGTACTTTTCTGCTAAGCTTTGCACAAACTGCCTATCGGCAGCCGAGTCTGCCCTAATACCATGGTCAAAGTGTGCCACCACAAGACTAAGTAATTTTTGGCGCCTTAACATATGGAGCAAAACTACCGAATCAACTCCGCCACTCACAGCAACAATGTACGTGCCAGGCTTAACTTCCACTTCCATAGGTATAATTAGTGTATATGAAACATCTGTATTTTGTCCGCCATGGCCAAAGCCAGGCGAATGTAGACCGTGTGTTTGCCGGCCATAACAACACGCCTCTTACCGAACTTGGTAAAAAACAAGCCGAAGCCGCTGGCGAGCATGCAAAATCACTACATATCAATCACATTATTGCCTCGCCTATCAAACGCGCGCACGACACTGCCCTTATTATTGCTAAGAAAATTGGTTTGCCGGAAACAAATATAGAATTTAACAACTTGCTCATGGAACGTAGCTACGGTTCAGCCGTAGGGCTCACATGGGACACTAATATTGATGGGTTTACAGATATTGAAACAATGGATTCTGTTGCTGAACGGGCACACCTTGCGTTAAGGCACATTCTTGCATTACCCTATGAAACTATACTGGTCGTAAGCCATGGTACTTTTTGGCAAAAGCTCTATATGGAAACTCACCCGCATGAAGTAGTTGGCGATGCCGATGAACCGGATAACGCGGAGATTTCAAAGCTAATATGAAACACCTCTACTTTGTCCGGCATGGCTTAAGTGTCATGAACAAGAAAGGCGTGTTTTCTGGCCGTACCGAAACACCTCTGGATCCCGAAGGCATAACCCAAGCTCGGGCTGCCGGTAAAGAGCTCCGAGACTTGCAGATAGACCTAATAGTCAGCTCGCCAATGGAACGCTGCCGCGAAACCGCAACCATAATAGCCAAACAAATAGGCTACCCGGTAGCCGAAATAATATTTGAAGATTTGTTTATGGAACGGGCATTTGGGGTATTGGAAGGCACCGAATACCGCACAGACATGGACCTCGACATGCATGAAGGAGTAGAGACGGCAAAAAATATCATCCAACGTGCCCGCAAAGGCATAGAATATTTAGAAGGTTTAAAGCACGACAACATCCTAGTGGTAAGCCACGGTGCCATAGGCCGAGCCCTCCGGCACGCCCTGCACCCAGAAATCCCCTACCACGGCAGCGAGCGCTTCGAAAACGCAAAGATAGTACAATTGCTGTAGTATGGCCAAACCTGCGCTTAAAGATATCCAGCAACTTTTGCATGAACTTATCGTGCCGTTTTATGAAATCGAGAGGGATATGCCAATCCCAGTTCCCAGCTACCGCAACGAAAATGATGCAGAACACTCGTGGTCACTCTCACTTTTGACAGCCGTTTTAGCTCCAGAAATTGACCCTTCCCTCAATGTCGGTAAGGCCACTATCTTTGCTGTTGTACATGATGTAGTTGAGATTTATGCAGGTGACACATCGGTGTGGGGGCCCAGTGAGCATAAGGCCACCAAGCACCAGCGAGAGCAACAAGCAATAACTAAAATTGCCGAGAATTTTACTGCTTTTCCTAAACTTCACGACTACATAGACGAATATGAATCCAAATCAAGTAATGAAGCGCTCTTTGTTTACGCACTCGATAAATTTATCAATGCTCTTATCCGTATTACAGACGAAGGTAAGTACTTTCGCCTAAAGAAAATTGATTTTGAGCAGTTTGTTAAGGGCATCGCCGACCACCAAAAAAAAGCGCATAGCCATGATGCAGTCGGGCATTATTATGATGAGCTGCTCGGACTGTTTTATGCCCATCCCGAGCATTTTTACCAGGAAAGCGCACATGATTAATCGCCCGACAGTTGGTCTTGGCGTATTTATATGGAAGGATGGTAGGTTCCTGATGTTCCGCCGCCTTAATGCCCACGGCCACGACACGTGGAGCATCCCCGGCGGCCACCTTGAGTACGGTGAAAGCTGGGAAGAGGGCGCTAAGCGCGAAGCACTTGAGGAAACAGGACTTGTTGTGGACAATATACGGCCAATTGCTTATACCAATGACATATTTCCAGAACACCACAAACATTCCGTAACCGTATGGGTGTATAGCGACTGGGTCAGTGGTGAAGCGGCCAACATGGAGCCCGAAAAGTCCGATAAACTTGAATGGTATACATTTAAGGACTTGCCCGCCCCGCTTTTTGAACCTTGCTGGCAAAACTTGCGCAAAGCAAAACCAGGACTTTTTGAATAGTTATGGTTGATGTCGGGCTTTTCCTGGTTGGGATAATAGTGGGGGTCATGAACGCCATTGCCGGGGGAGGCATGCTTGTAGGTTTCCCTGTTTTGTTAGCAGCCGGGCTGCCGGCCCTGGCAGCAAACGTTACCGCAAACATAGTAGTTCTGCCTACGCAGCTTAGCTCCGCGCTGGGTTATTGGAAATATCTTCGTAAACTTCCCCGTCATTATCTCTGGCTACTCGTACCCTGCATAGTGGGCGCAACAATAGGCGCGTTAGTATTGCGCAATACTTCTAGCACCCGGTTCAATGAAATCGTACCCGGCTTAATTTTAGTGGCAGTTGCGCTATTTGCATTCCAGCCGATTATAAAGCTGCACCTCGACCGCATTGCCACTACTAAAAATATTAGTACCCGGCCGTTGCTATATATAGCTGTTTTGCTCCTACCTATGTCTGTATATGGCGGTTATTTTGGGGCAGGGTTCGGTTTTGTGATGCTTGCGTTACTTAGTTTTTCTAACTTGCGTGATATGCACCAAATGAACGGCCTCAAAAACCTAGCTGCAGTTGGTATAGCTGCCGCCTCCATAGCCTGCCTGTTTAACACGGGCTTAATAGACTGGCACAGGGGGCTAGTGATGGCTGCAGGCGGTACGGTTGGCGGTTATGGCGGCTCCCGGATTGCCCAAAAAGTCTCCTCGCGCGGATTACGGATAACGGTTATCGTAATAGGTACTGTAACGACGCTATACTTAGCGCTTCGTACCTACTAAAGGGCCGGTGTTTTCATACTATGTTTTGGTAGCAGGGGCGAGACTTGAACTCGCGACCCCAGGCTTATGAGTCCTGTGCTCTAACCAGCTGAGCTACCCTGCCTCGTCGCACCTTGCGCTTCCATCTTGTTTTGCCTAATGGCAAAAGCTTCGATTTAAAGCTATGGTGTTCCTCTCAAAATTTCAAAATCCTTGATTTTAAAATTTTGGTTTAGCTGCATTTGCTACTAAAACAGAGTGTAATATACCATGGATTACATCTGTTGGCTAGCAGGTTCGGTCGATGTCCAGGTCATTTATAACATTCTGTCTAAGAACTACTTGCCCGCCGGCAATAAACGGTTTTTCGGTGCACCCGTTTGCGTCCGGCGAAGCAATCCATTCGGGCACATTTAAGATGCTTGTTGGCGCAACGGCACCCATAATAGGTTTCCACATGTTTAGCTTCCTGGGTCTCGCCTCTTCATCTTTCGCCGTATATATGCCGACTTGCAAACCCGCTTGTAAGTATGTCTTTACAGCACCTTCCAGCATAGCGACATTGCTGGCATGGCCCGCGGCGTTATCCTTCTGCCATGTGTTACCGCGCTCCACGTCTAGCCACACAAACGGCTGTAAAGGCACTTTTAGGAATTTTGTTACCCGTTTAATGCGTCTAATGTTTGCCTCGGCGGCATGTTGGCCGTGCTCCCTTGCCTTATCAGCATCCTTGACAGGGTTAGATGTATTTACATATACCGCGACGCGGGCTCCCGCTACCTGCTGGGCGGCAGCCAACTCTTCGGCCAAACAAACATTGGCGTTTGTATCCTTGCCGCCATTGAGGCCCACAATTGCAAAGTCCGACTTGTGCAGGTGGATTTTAGGGGAAATATGTGAGGTGCGCCTTTTGCTATGGGTGTCTGTGGCGCACTGTGGCCAACTTATATCAAAGCCTTGACCAGATAATCTAATGGCTGCCTCCCTAGCAAAATGAGGGCGTACTGCAGACGCAGCTACTGTTGTGGGTGTAGGCAGTTGTTTGGTCTTTGACGCACTAGGTTCAACATGGCTTGAGTGGAGAGCTTCACTCGGTTTAGCAGACGGTTTTCCCACTGTCTTCCTGCTTGGCATAGAGGATTTTATTGGTAGTCCTAGTAACACATCACTCATAGCCGCTTCACCACACGCCTGTATGCACTGAGTTTCCACTTTCCCAGTGTCTTTCTCGGCAATATATACACCGGCTGCAGCACCTAATACCAAAGGGCTCAGCAAGGCAGCAGCTTCCAGCCTCTGTGCTAGCGAGTACCGTACATGCTCTAATATTTCCTGCCTATGTTTGTCTTGTACCATTAGGCTTAGACTAACAAACATAAGCGATATAGCGAACCCTTTTAAGAAGTAAAATTTACTGCAGCTTCGCAAGCAGGTATCATGGGGTGATGACATTGCTTAAAAATACTTGGTTTGTTTTAGGTACCGGTGTATTGGTGGGGGTGCTTGCCATTTTGGGCATTAGGTTCACAACCTACAAGCCAGTGCAAGTGCACTATCACGCCAATTTTGCTGTCTACATAGATGGCCGGCGCGAAGAGTTTAAGGGCGCGCAGTACTACCAGGAAGTGGCCGTATGCAGCACGACAAACGACATAACAACGCCGCTCGAACGCGCCCACATGCACGACCACCTAAACTCAGTTATACATGTCCATGACCATGCAGTTACTTGGGGGCAGTTCTTTGAGAACTTGGGGTGGTACATAGGACCGGACTTTATGGAGACTGTCGACGGACATTTGTACCAGACTAGCGGAGATGCCCAGCTGCATATAATCCTTGACGGTCAAGATTTCACCGGCCTAACCCCAATAACCAATACCGTTATAAAAGACCGCTCCCGCTTGCTTGTAAGCTTTGGCAATGTAAATAACGCCACGCTCCAGCAAGAATATAAGAGTGTCCCCAGCACCGCAAAACATTACGATGAAACCAAAGACCCGGCAAGCTGCGCCGGCAGCGAAAAAGTTACAGTTTCTGAGCGTTTGCACCACTTGTTCTAGTACAATATAGAAATGCACGAAATCGTAACCATTATCGCAAAGTATTTTATAGGCCTCTCGGTATTGGGTACTGCCGCCGTCTGGCTCAAGGTAACAACACCGGAAAAAAAGCGTTTTATATTTCTTGCCGTTTTGGGCGCTGTCTTTTCTTTAGCTATTGCTAAGCTCGGCAATAAGCTGCACACCGACCCAAGACCATTTGTAACGGGGCATTTTACTCCATATTTTACGCACAGCGCGGACAACGGCTTCCCGTCCGACCATACGCTTTTTGCCTCCTTCTTGGCCTTTACGACCTGGTACTTTAGCCGCAAAGCCGGCATTGTGCTGTTTGTTATAGCAGTTCTTATCGGCTTATCCAGAGTGGTTGCCGGTGTGCACCACTTGCAGGACATAATCGGTTCAATACTCATTACGGCCCTAGGTGTGTGGCTAGCAAACCTAATTATCAATCGTTTAGTCCGCCACCCAAAAACTTACGGTAAAGAAGCCCGCGAACCCCAGGAATAAAAAATTTCTCAGAAACTTTCGCGACGCATGTATTTGAGCGTAGTTTGGGATGGAAAGCGAGCACCGAAGCGCAGCGCACTTAAAGGTGCGTGAGCATCGAAGCACAGTCTTTACGCCCATAATACGTCAAAGACATGTGCCGCCTCTAAAGAAAACCGCCCTTGGCTAGAGAGCCACGAGGGCGGTTAAGGTATTCAGCCTACTTAGGCAGGTGAATGCGTAGAAAGCGGGGTTAGCTAGTAAGTACCCTCCTTACAAAGCTTTTCATTGCCTGCCCGTTAGATCTAGGACTTTTCAATGGATTACCCCCTTTCTATTTTTTAATGCTAATGGCTATATTATATATTCGCCCAAGTATGAAAATGCAAAAGATTTTTATCACATAGTAATAAAAATCAGCCTTGTGTAAGCTTTCTAACAGCATCTTGTATGACAGTAAAGTATATTATGTTTTAGCTTAATTGGAGGGCCTATACATGCGCAGGCAGATAGTACTGTGGAGTTTATTCTTATTGTCAATTTGCACCGTGCGCATAGTGGCGCCAGGTGTTGCGCTTAGCTTTGCCGGCTTTGATTTTTCGTTTGCTGTCCTTGGTAGCGTAGTGGCTCTCACTATACTTACCCTAACCATTATCTTTGAGCGCATAGACTTCCGGTGGCTATTCGCGGGTGGCGCTGCCGCGCTGTTTACGCTATTCTTGCTAATTTTATACTTCCCTACACTTGGCGGTCTGCGCGAAACGTACGTGTCTGCCATGGACATATTTGTGCCGCTGGAGTGCAGCATAATCCTGGCCTTTGCCGCATTAGAGGAAAAGAAAGAAGCCCTGCCGGTTTTTACCGCCTTATCGCTTCTAGCCCAGCTGCTAGCTAAAAAGTTCCGCACCCCGCCTACTGGCGCACATGGCCTGCAGACCCCTCGCTATTCTTAAAATCGCCAGCTGATGCCAACATAAAAAGCCCGGTCTCGTAAGCCGGGCTTTTTGATAACGATGAAGGTTATAGTTTCTTTAATATTTTGTCGATACTAAGTATATCTTGGTTGGTTGTGGCCGCGTATTCAAACGCAAGCCCTTCGCTCAATTTCATTGCACTGCCTTCTATTTATTTAGTGTTTTTGTTTGTGCGCAACACTATGTATTATACACATTTTTGCTATTTTGTCAACTAATATAGACCTCCGCAGTTCTTGAATACGTCCTAGAAGCTTAACGTTTCTTTCAGGTTAGTCTTATAAAGTTACGGCATGCAGGAATACAAAGTAGTCGAGCTGAGCAACATAACCCCTACTGTCGCTTTACTAACACTAGAAAGCCCCAATACCAACTTTTCTTTTTCAGCTGGCCAATACGCTGCCTTGCATTTCAAGAGCCATGGCCGGCCATCACCGGTGCGTTGCTTTTCTATAGTCAGCCCTTCGCAGGAGCAAAACCGTTTGCAATTTGCCTTCCGTATAACCGGTAACTACTCATACCGGCTCAGCCAGCTCCGGCCAGGTGACAGTGTGTATGTGCAAGGGCCATTTGGCGACTTTACTGTCAACCCGCAGTATGACCGAAGCTTGGTTTTCATGGCTGGCGGCATAGGCATAACACCGTTTTTAAGCATGCTTCAAAGCCTTACAAAAATGCGCCTCAATATCCCCGTAACGTTACTGTACTCATGCCGTGATGAAAACGATGTACCATTTGCCGACCAACTTATGCGCCTGCAGCGCCAAAATCCAAACTTAAAGGTTGTTTTTATACTAGGCAAAGCACCTGTTTCGGCGCGTTTCGTTGGTGGTAGCGTAGTTACCGGTAAAATAGACGACGAACTTATAGCCAAAGTCTACGGGCAAGTAGCTGCCGACACCACTTATTTCTTGTGTGGACCGCCCAAATTCATGGACAGCCTGTCTATAGCCCTTGCGCACCAAGGCGTACACGAAGATAGGATAGTTATGGAGGCCTTTGGCCAGCGCGCAGGTACCGCCACAAAGTTAGCTGACAAAAGCCAGCGCCGTATATACAGCGCCACTCTGGCCAGTATAGTACTCGGTGTTGGTATCTTGGCCGGTTCTGGCCTGGTCAAGTCGGCCCAGGCACATGCCGCCAGCCTATTTAAGGAAGTGACGGCCGAGGGTAGCGAAGATGGAGCCAATAGCACCAGCACAGCTTCTTCATCTGATACCAGCGAAGCTACTGCATCGCCTGCGGCGGCATCCAACCAAGCAAGCCCTGGTACTAGTAATACTTCGAACACCGCGCCTGCAACTACCCAGTATTACCAACAGCCCATGTCATCCGTATCGTAGCCATGTTATTGCAGCAAACAAAACATGCGCTGGGTTCCGATGCGGTACTAACTGTGGTTGCTACTAGCGGCGACCAAGCAAAGACCCTTCTCCAAGCCTTGTGGCAACAAGTTGAGCGGTTTGAAGCCAGCTTTAGTCGTTTTCGAATAGATAGCGAACTGAGCCGCTTTAATGCACAGGCCGGCAGTGAAACAGTTATTAGCAACGAATTTTATGACCTTCTGGTTGCGTCAAGAAAGTTGAGCCTTGATACCAAAGGAGCATACAACCCTTTCATTCTGCCCGCCTTGCAGCAAGCTGGCTATATAGGTTCGTGGCCCGAACCGCAAAAAGCAAATAGTAAGCTGGACTTTTCTAACCGCCGCATATACCCAATATCATCGCTCACACTTACAAAAGGGCGGGCGAGAATCCCGGCGGACGCTGCACTAGACTTTGGCGGGATAGGCAAGGGCTATTTGCTCGACCAACTGGCGGATTACGCAGTTACTAAACATGTTAAGGGTTATTGGTTTTCTCTAGGTGGCGACATTGTGTGCCAAGGATATAACGAGGCTGGTGAGCCTTGGCACATTGGCATACAAGCCGCTGTAGGCCCGGCGGAAGCAACTGCCTATGCCGCCAATATCCACGGCGGCCGTTTGGCCGTGGCCACCTCGGGTGTTACCAAACGCCACGGTACAAAGAGCGGCCATAGCTGGCACCATCTCATTGACCCGCGCACCGGCCTCCCTACTTCTTCAGACATCCTTACCGCCACTGTAGTTGGCCCGCGGGCTGTGTATGCTGACGTGTACGCTAGCTGTGCGGTACTTTTAGGAAGTACCGAGGCACAAAAGTTTCTGAGGCACAAAGGCGTGTCTGCGTTATTACAAAACCGTTTCACTACCAGCCATAGCCAGAGTTTACAATTAGTGGGCAAGGGCATAACCCTAGAAAGTGGAGCAAAAGAAACCTAGATGTTACTACACTTTGCAACTACCTCATTAGCCGTGTCTTGGCCCTGGTATGTAGTCCGGGCGGCCGGTGTTGTGTCGGTTGTACTCTTACTGCTAGTAACAGTCTCTGGTATCGGTATGGTTACCGGCTTGACCTACCGTTACTTAGAGCCGCTTAAAGCCTGGGCCCTCCACCGTACCCTCTCCATCGCCCTAGCACTGGGCGTGCTGATACACATACTTTTCTTGCTGGTGGACAAGTTCGAACCCTACTCAGTTGCCAATATACTGGTCCCCTTCACCGCCCGCTATGAACACAGCAAAGTATTCGGCTTGCATGTTGGTTCGTTATATAACGCACTGGGTATTATTGGCGCTTACCTTTTGGTTATTGTGCTTATCAGCTCGTTCTTCATCATCGAAACCCGGAAACGGGCTTGGCGCTGGCTACACTACCTAAGCTATCCGCTCATGGCCATGGTTTTCTTCCATGTCTTATTCTTAGGTACCGATTTTAAGCATGGGTTATTACGGCTTATTTGGCTAGCGGTAGGCCTAATACTAGTAGTAGGCATGATTTCCCGACTACGCCGGGCAAACACACTTAAAAGCGGTTAGCTGTCCTAGGGTTGGGGTGGAATTACTATGGCGGCAATTATATAGGCAATAATCCCTGGCACTATACCGGTAAGAATAGTGATGATAACCCACCCGAGCCGCACTAGCGAAGAGTCAACCTGGAAATAGTCGGCAATGCCGCCACATACACCCGATAGACTTTTGTCAGTTCGTGATAGATACAGCCGTTTCACTTCACTTGGTGCCGCGCTCATACTTTTTTCTCCTTATCCGTCAATAGTAAGTAGGCTATGGGTAGTACGCCAACGGTATTTAGCACCAATATGGCCACAAACCAGCCCGGTTCACGTCTTTTCACCGCTCTCCACATAGCAAATGCTTTCCACGCCAAATCCCATATGGCTAACAGCACGAAAACTGTAATCTGCGTGGTCGAAAAGTGGTAATCCATAACGCCTCCTATTACGTTAGTATTGAAC
>DASSKV010000069.1:0-5739 GCA_035690125.1 Saccharimonadales bacterium (SeqCode)
TGATTGGTGTTGCCCTGTTCGGTTTCCTAGCCCACGCGCTGTTAGGGTTTCTAAACCCGCTTATGGCCCATGTAAATAACGGCTACGTGTGGTGGGCGTTCATGATAGGCATGCTGAGCCACCTGGCTATGGACACGCTGACCAAGGAAGGCGTACCCTGGCTGCTACCCATACCCATAAAGTTTGGTATACCACCGTTGCGCAAGTTCCGCATAACCACGGGTAAGCTAGTAGAGACCTGCCTGGTCTTTCCACTCCTCCTGGCATTCGATATTTGGCTCATTCACCTCCATTACCCAGGCATAGTCGGCTACACCCACCATCTACTACGCTAATGGTTTGCCATGACGCGTCAGGCCGGGTACACTGGTTATACGCATGATAAAGGCAGAGGTAATCCCCCACGACGGCTATGAAGTCCCGAACTGGGTATCTAAATGCCGGGGTGCCATCACTAGCCTGCCGGCCATAACCACTTTTGCTGTCGTCATAATTAGTATTGTTGTCCTCTTCGTCTGGCATAACCAGGGCTCGCAACTCGTAAACGAAACAGGCGCACAAAGCCAGCCGGCCTCGTCTACAAGCCTACAGGTGGTGTCATCGGACAATTTACCAGTACCGGCAGCCAGCGCACTCACTTCGTCAAGTCAAGCAGTCGGTCCGGCTTCTACTAGCTCGCGGGATAGTTTGCAGCCTACCGGCCTCACCCAGAATAATGCCCCAGGCCTTTCACAAGCCGCCCAATCGGTACAGAACCCCGGCCAGGCTTCGCCGCGCGCCCTCAGTAACTTTGGCCTCTAGCCAACTACGATGTCTTCCTCGTCTGTACCCGTTGGGTTAGTGCCGTCATCGGGTTTAGGCGCACCACCTTCTTCGGGCTGCATACCATCCGCTGGTGGCGAAAAGCTTGCAGTGGCATTGCCAGCATTCGGTTCCTGAGCCTCGGCGGCACCAGCCACACCTTCGTCGTACTGTTCTTCCGGCTGGATACCACTATCGGTAGCGGGGTGGGTGTCATCGAGCGTACTGTCGCTGCCCGCTTGCACCACTGGGTCACTGCTGCCCGTGGGGTCAGGGCTTGGGGGCGCAGGCTGGAATGGCGTGCCGTTATCTTGTGGCAGTTCTTGCTGGCGCTCTTCGTCGGTTGGTTCGTCTGGTTGCATGTTATCTCCTTGGTTACCGATTTAGTAAAACGTTTTTTGGTGTACCCAACAGTTAAAAATCCCACCCGCCAACGTTGAACACGGCACTTTTTTAGCCTATACTATACTTAATAAAGTTGTTGTCCCTCTAACAGAAAGGATAAATTTTGGCCGTAAAAGTACCTAAGACTGCTG
Organism: Saccharimonadales bacterium (SeqCode); assembly: GCA_035690125.1. Lineage (GTDB taxonomy): Bacteria > Patescibacteriota > Saccharimonadia > Saccharimonadales > UBA4665 > DASSKV01. Next base: position 1,338 of record DASSKV010000069.1, read on the forward strand.
TTGCCGTGGGTGCCGAAACCCAAGAACGTTCGCACGGCGAAATCATGGTAGTCATATCTGCCCTTATGCTCGCAATGTTGCTGGCAGCACTTGACCAAACAATCGTTTCCACCGCCCTACCGCGCATTGCCAGCGACTTGCACGGACTTAGCAAGTACTCCTGGGTCGCAACCTCATACCTGCTCACCAGCGCAGTGGCGACGCCGCTGTACGGCAAAATCAGCGACATGTTTGGCCGCAAAAAGATTTTCCAGAGTGCCATTGTCATCTTCCTTATTGGCTCCATGCTCTGTGGCCTCAGCCAAACTATGAACCAGCTCATTTTTTTTCGTGGCCTGCAGGGCATCGGTGCTGGCGGGCTCATGACACTGGTGTTCGCCATTATTGGCGACTTAGTGCCACCCAGAGAACGTGGCAAGTACCAAGGTTACTTTGGTGCGGTCTTTGCCGCCTCGAGCGTTATTGGCCCGCTGCTAGGTGGCCTGTTTACGGATAGCGCGACGCTTGGTTGGCGCTGGGTATTTTATATTAACTTGCCTATCGGCGCGCTGGCGCTCTTTGCCATAGCCACTAGGCTGCATCTGCCGGTCCACAAAACGCCGCATAAGGTCGATTACGCCGGCGCAGGCTTGCTGGCCATAAGTGTCGTATCGCTGCTACTTGCTACCGTCTGGGGCGGCGTGGAGTACCCATGGGCTTCCGGCACCATCATCGGGTTATTTATAGCCAGCCTTGTAGGAGGACTGCTGTTCCTATGGCGCGAAACCAAAGCCCGCGAGCCTATCATACCCCTGCGCCTATTCCGCAATGAGATATTCAGTGTGACCACCCTGCTGAGTCTGCTGGTTGGTATTGTCATGTTCGGCGCAATCATCTTCTTGCCCCAGTACCAGCAACTGGTACGCGGTGATTCCGCAACTAAATCCGGGCTTATGCTCTTGCCGCTTGTACTTGGCATAATGAGCGCTTCGCTTACCTCAGGGCGAATAATATCCAAAATTGGTCGCTACCGTTTCTTCCCTATTTCCGGCACGCTCTTTGTCATAACCGGCATTTACCTTTTTAGCCACATAGGGGTTAATACTAACCGTGTAATCTTAGGTGTTTGGATGTACATATTGGGTGCCGGAATCGGCCAGATAATGCCAGTGCTAACACTTGCCGTCCAGAATGCCGTCGAGCGCCGCGACCTCGGTACAGCCACTTCATCTGTCGTCTTTTTCCGTAGCATAGGCAGTGCCCTTGGAGCCGCCATATTTGGCGCCATACTACTAAACCGCCTGACTGTCCACATTAGCCAAACAATACCCGGAGCGGCCGGAGCAGCTGCCGCCAAGGGTCTCAAAAGCAGTGCTGCCAGCCTCCATAACTTACCGCCAGCCGTGCAACACACCGTACTGGCTGCCTTTGCCCGCTCGTTCCATGACGTATTCTTGGCGGGGATACCGTTTGCCGTTCTAGCCTTTCTGGTAGCACTATTCCTAAAGGAAGCGCCCTTGCGTACCAGCCATGAGCACGTAGAGGTTGAAACCCTCGAGACTACCGGCCACATGTAGCTTAGCTGCGCGGCCAAATCACTTTAGCGTGTACACTTGAAACCGGCAGCCAGCCAAAAAACCTGCTATCCGTGCTGGCACTAGGGTTATCGCCCAAAACATAGAGCTCGTTGCCCTGCACCGCTTCCACCCGTTTTATTTTTTCAATGCCTTGGTGGCGAATTATAACTACATCCCCCGCGCTTAAGTCCCTAAAGACACCGGTGGCCCATATGACCGCGTCTTGCTTAAGCGTTGGCAGCATGCTCCCGCCAACTACCCGGCGCATAAGTAGCAGACTAGGCTTTTTTAGTTTCCCAAAAGATTTTAGATATCTCATCAATTTGGTCGATTAGCTTTTGCCCCTCTGCCGGTTCCAGGTGGTGCTTGCATTCGCTTGCCTGTTTGATGGCTTTCCAGAACTTTTCGTGGAGGTCAGGGTACTTTTCGAGGTGTTCGGGTTTAAAGTAGTCGGCCCAGAGCACTAGAAGGTGGTGCTTAACCAGCTCTGCCCGCTCCTCTTTAATAATAATCGCCCGTGTTTTGTTGTGGTCATCGAGCCCTTCGTACTTTTCCATAATAGCCTTAACGCTCTTGGCTTCAACCATCGCTTGAGCCGGGTCATATACACCACATGGCAAGTCGCAGTGGGCGTATACAGGCTTGATAAATCTAGACAATAACTTCATGGCCCCTCCTTTAGTTACCCATACAGTATATCGCGATGCTGTCTGTCGCAGTAAAATTTCTATCAACCTTATGCTAATATGTGTAAATCATGGTCTCGCACTATTATCCGGAGCGAGAAAGGGCAGCAGATACGGCTGTCATCATTGCCAATAGCTTCAATGGAAGTGTCGAGCGCGGTTTTGGCCGTAAGGCACAAGAAATAGCGAATACTATCGGGGCTCAGGTGCTGGCTTACGACAGGGATGGAACTGGTAACCGCTACACCGTTTCATTAAGCCTGCACCACAACTTAGTGCCTTCACGCGCCGTCCAGCACGTGGCCACTATAGGCCGCTTACTCGATAATGAGCTCGACACCACCACCAAATCCGTCGTACTCTATGGCCATTCTGGCGCAGGACCCGAAATGGCTGCGCTAGCCCGGACCGAACTATTACCCGCCTTCGCCCTCGGCTTAAGTGATCCAGTGGGGGTAAGGAAACTAAACTTTGTGCAAGGCGTCCTAGGCGGTGCGCTCTACACACGCAACTATGAATGGCCAGCAAAGCAGGGCTCCCCGAATGGCCACACAGAGTCTAAAGGCTCAGTTTTCCGTTGTTTGCGCAATAGGCATGCTGGTCGGGCAATTCTAGAAGCATGCTATTACAGTTCACTTTGGGCCAGCGACTTTACGGTTAAAAGTATTCAGGAATTAGCCGAAAAGCAACCGGAACTTGGCATTTATACTGCCTTTGCCTCGTCATCACTTGTGGGCAAAACTAGTTTTGTGCAGTCGCTTATTGAACATATCAATAGCTTGCGGACGGATACGGCAAGCGCCCCTGTTGTAGCGACTGTAGTGCCCAACACCTTGCACTCTAGCTTTGAAGACCCAACTATAGCCAGTACCGTTGTGCTACGGACAATCGGGCTTGTCGCCCCTGAGTCTTTTGCGGCTTAACGGCGGCTGTTATCTTTGCGCCATTTGGCAATTTCGGCATGGTGGCCGTTTAGCAAAACCTCTGGCACTTTCATACCCTGGAAGTCTTCTGGCCGGGTGTATTGTGGGAACTCTATGTTCTCGTCGTCGTTCTGGAACGATTCTATTTCGGCGCTGGTTTCACCGCCCAGTACACCTGGTAGCAAGCGCACAACGCTGTCGATAATTATCATCGCCGGTAGTTCCCCGCCTGTCACCACATAATTACCTATGCAATATTGTTCGTCCACCCACTTCGTAACCCGTTCGTCGTAACCCTCGTAGCGAGGGCAAATTATAATCAAGTCTTCTCCGGCAGCGGCTAATCTCTTGGCATCCGATTGCTTATAAATTGCACCCCTGGGCGTAGGCAAAATAACTTTAGCCTTTGGGCTGTTAGATTTTGCAGCTTCTATGGCAGCTACTAGCGGCTCGGGCTTGAGCAACATGCCATCTCCACCCCCATAAGGCGTGTCGTCCACCTGCTTACGCGGCCCCAACCCAAACTCCCGCAGGTTTACAAAGCTGTACTTAACAATCCCACGGTCACTCGCCTTCCAAAGCATACTGTTGCCCAGCACGCCTTCAAACATCTCCGGAAACAATGTAATAATCTGGATTTTCATCTGTAGTATTGTAACAGATACCAAAAAGAACCGGGATTAACCGGTTCTTTTTGTCACATAAAGCTCCCACATTTCTGTGGCTCGCAGAGCTTTTAAATTTTTGTTTTTGTTAAAGATTTCGTCTTTTGGACTATTGCCAACTATAGCGTAGTACAGCGGTATTTTCAAGATGAACGTTGTAATTACAATACGGCTGTGGATACTTAGCTACTTTTAGTGTCTGACCATTGCTGCAGACACTAAATAGCTGTTTGTGTTTCAGGAAGGAGCAGCAGCGGTTCGCGTAGCGAAATCGGATTTATTCCGATAATTGCGATGAGGGAAGGGGTCCCCACCGGAATCCAGCGAAGCGAATCCTGTGGGGCTAAGCCGTGGGTTCCCTCATTAGGCGAAGCCACTATATATCTAAGTCGTCTAGCTCGTCTAGCTCGGCACGGGTGCGGCTAAGGCGGTCAGATGAATCGTCTTCCACGCGGTTTGCCGCGGTTACCGGAACCTCATCGTCTTCGCGCAAGTCGGCTAGCTCGTCATCAACTGTGGCACTAGCTGGCGTGGGTACGTCATCGGTAGCGCTAGAATCGCTTGCATCGGCA
>DASSKV010000070.1:0-4464 GCA_035690125.1 Saccharimonadales bacterium (SeqCode)
TACCGTGGCACTACATGTCAACAACCTCATAAAGCGCGGACACTTGCGTAAGCGTGACCATTCAGCCCGGTCGCTTGAAGTAGTTACGCCGGCCGAAGTGGTTAAAGTGACGAGCAACGAAATAAAGCCGGGCGACGAAAAGTGGCTGGTAGAAAAGGTGGAGCATGCCTTTAACCAGGTTGAAGTTGCAGCCGAAGAAGGCTTCGACCACTTGTACGTACTAGTTGGGGCATTGAAGGTCTTGGGGCTTGAAGGTGCGGCACAGAGCTTTATACCGCGCCTTACTGAGCTCAAGAAGCGCCAGCCAGCTTCCTCTCAGTAATACGTTATACTGTGAGTGTTAGCACAAGCTTTATATTATGTACCGGCTAGGAGAAAACGCTATTAAACGGCACCACCGCCACATGGTGTTATTAACAGCGGGTATTGTTCTTGTGCTTTTCTCGGGGGTTTATATAAAAAAGGAGCTTAAATCCACAACGGTGATAAGCCCTGCGCCGCCCGTTACTACCGGAACAGTAAAGGCAGAAACAGCTAAAACCCAGCAGATAAACGAGCCATTATTTTATATTGAATTACCGGCTGACTGGAAGCTTGCTAACAAGCAAACGACACCTACCACGACCTACACCTGGCAAAGTACCGATACCAAGCGGGCAGGACGTTCTATAACATTCTACTTAGACTCTGTACCATCGGGCCTAGGGGTCAACCGCGCGCTGTCGGTACAGGCCGCCGGCAACAAGATTTCTGCGGTCGGTGATGTTTCCGATAACTGCGCGAGCTTTACTAGTCCGAATAGTACGGAACAGCTGGTGGCAACCCCAGCAAAATGGGGCGGCCAACCCTTCTTGTGCGACTTGGCTAACTACAACCGGGATGTTGTCGGCATAGTATCCGCCGATGGGCTTAATAAGGTTAACGTTAACAGCGAGAGCGGTACCCACTCACTCTTCTTTACTTACACGGACAACAATATCCAACCGGATTTCAGTATTTTTATTATTGCGCTGCAGTCGTTCCAGCTAAAGTAAGACGGGCCTAACGTATACAAAAATACTATATCTAGCGTAAGCGCTTAGTGGTAGACTACTAGATACTTAACAAACCAAATCGGAATTGGGTGTAAATCCCAAGCTGTGCCGCAACTGTAAAGGTAATGAGACAAACCTCATTACTAAGCCAGACACGATTTCTAAAGCCTCCCGAGCAGGAGCAACCACCTCACGATTGCCACCCCTTGCTTTGGAGCAGGGGTATTTTATGGCCGAGCTACTGGCCACGCAGTCGAGAACAGAACAAACACCATTCAACTGGGAGCATCGTGCATATGAGGATGCTGCTACTTGGGCTGCCGAAGCACTTGAAGGCAACATGCGTACAACTTTTCGCTACCGCTTCAACGGCAAGGAACTTTTTAGCGAGGATGGCGGGGCATTAGCGCCAATTTTTGAGGATGCATTACTCGATGCAAAGCGCACTGTAGTACGGAGGCCTAATTTAGCGTTTGAGGTGCGACGCCGAATGCTAGAGCGAGAGGAGTACCGAGATATGTTGCAGATGGCGGCAGGCCAAGCCCCAAATACGCTCATTACTGTTTCTGACTATCCAACAGAGCTCATGGACTACCCAGGCGAATTTAACGGCTACAATGGCCACCGCAAACAAACCATGCTGCGTGTTATAACCAGGAACCCTGATGGCAACCTCACAATGCATTCGCAAAGTCTTGATCGGTCTGATAGGGCTGCACTCGAGGCTGTATACGGACATTTTGGTTTACGCCCAGAACCAGGCGAATTATTGGGCCAGCGTATAAAAGCCGAGGTGCCTGTACAGGAACAAGGAGTACTGATTGACCGTCTAATGGGTATATATGATGCGCATATGAGTGAGCAGTATGGCGGTGAGTGGTATGCTGGGCGATCCAATGGTGAACGCCACAACACGTATTTATTTGTAAAACAGCAAACTGATTTACTTGCGGCCGTCGTAGACGGCCAAAGCAAGGGTATGCCACTGCAAGATTTGTACTACAATTTGGCGGCTGCCTTAGAAGAACGTAGCAAGCCAGCGTTTGTATCGCGACGAGTACTTGCTCCTGCTGGTGACTGGAAGCTTGAACAGGCGCTAACCGAAATGCAGCAAGCCGGCCACCACGCACGTGCTAGTGGTAAATCTTTCAGTGGCTGCGGTGCCACTCTGCGAGCTCAGCAGGAACAGTCTGCCGGTGCTGAATTGAAAGACGCGGGATTTGGTAACAGTTCCGAAAAAGAAGAAAAGTATAGCTTTAATTTGAAGACATATTGCCGGGTCTGCCAAAAACCACCTAAATGGGGAGAGCCTAAGAAAATGTGTGGTCCTTGCGCAATTTGTCGTGATTGCGATACTAAGCTTCGCAAAAAGTAGCGCGGCGTATAATTGGGGGTATGAAAGAAGACCAAAACACCGCTACTGAAGAGTTTGATGCATATGCCGAGCTGGTGAAGGAACGCTCGCCAGAATTCTTCTGTGATAACTGTGGGCACTACCCCATACAGCCGTTGCACGGCCACTTCGTATGCCCGGCTTGCCACATGCCAACTAAATGCTGCGAGGGCATCCCAGCCGATGTTTAGAAAGGGAAAAGAGCAGCCCGCAGAAGCGATTCATTCGCTTCCCGGCGCGATGAGAAAAACCGTAGGTTTGTCTCATGTTAAATGCTGCGAGGGCATCCCAGCCGAATGAAACGCATAGGCATATACTCGGGTTCATTTGACCCGGTACATGCCGGGCATATCAGCTTTGCGTTGCAAGCTATAAAACACGCCCGCTTAGATGAGCTGTATTTTTTGCCGGAGCGACGGCCCCGCTACAAGCAGGGTGTAGAGCATTTTGGCCACCGGGTGGCCATGCTTAGGCGGGCTAGTAAGCCCTACGCTAAGTTCCAGGTGCTAGAGCTTGAAGACATCAGCTTTACCATAGAGCGCACCCTACCTAAGCTACAAAAGCGCTTCCAGGGTGCCCGGCTCGTATTCCTCTTTGGTTCAGACGTTGTGACTTCTTTGCCCGAATGGCCGAAAGCGAATAACTTGCTGCGCTGTAGCGAGGTTGTGGTGGGGGTGCGCGAAGGGCAAGACCTACAGGGGTTAGCGCAGACCCTTAACGGTTGGCGCGACCAACCTATAGCGTGGCATATCTTTGAAAGCTTTGCGGCGGATGTATCCTCCAATAAGGTGCGGGAAGCGCTGCGCAAGCGTTCACACGTACGCGGGTTGCTCACGAGCGTAGCGCGTTATGCGAACCGCAATTGGCTATACATTTCCCTCGGTAAAAACTAATTAAAAAATCTTGTTGACAACCACAAGCGCTTTGATACAATTACGGAGTATTTCATAGGCGGAAAAGCGAGAGCCGCCACGTGAGACAAAAACATTAAAAATAACAAAAATATATAAAAGGCCCAAGCTACGCTTTTGGCAGAGTGTTGGCATTGGCAGAGAGGTTCGTTATGCCTGTGAAAGTTAAATTCGTCAGTTCCAAGCCAGAGAAGGTGTCGGTTAAAGTACGCCGCCCGTCGTGGCAGCAGTTTATACAGTACTAAACTTGAGACAAACTACGTTTTTCTCAACGGAGCTTTCGGAATAAATCCGAATCCGGCTAGCCGGACCGCACCTGCTCTTTTCCTAAGAGCAACAAAAGAAGCCTCACACAAAGAGCCCGGGTACCGGGCTCTTCTATTATTTACTGTTGGGGTTGGGTCGTGCTGCTAGGGTTCTTTTTGGCTATTTCGGCGTCTATAAGCTTCGAAAAGGCGGTGATGTCTGGCTGTACCGAGTCCAACTTTTTGCCATCGAGGAAGAAGCTAGGGGTACCGGTGAGGTTGAGTTTATTGGCCTCGTTGAGGTCGGCATTTACCGTGCCGTTCACTGCATCACTGGCAAAATCATCCTTAAATTTGTTAACATCCAAACCCAGTTGTTGGGCGTAGCGGTTAAAGTAATCAGAAGGGTTGCTAGACTGTGTCCATTGCTGCCAGTTAGCTTGGGCATAGAGAAGGTCGTGCATTTCCCAGAACTTGCCCTGCAGGCTGGCGGCTTCGGCTGCCCGGGCTGCGGCAAAAGCGTTCGGGTGGAGGTTGGTAAGGGGGAAGTTACGGAACTGGAAGTAGATATCATTTGAGTACTTGCTGCGGACTTGTTCGACAGTTGGTTCGTAGCCTTCACATGCTGGGCACTGGAAGTCACCATACTCTATGAGCGTTACGCCCTTTTGGCCCTTGCCTGTTAAGTGCTGTGAAAGTTTTGCTTGCCCACTCCCGCTTGATGTACCAGACTTGTGGCCGCTGAACGCGAACACCCCGACCATTACCACTACGACTACGGCTATGAGCGCCCAAAACTGCTTTGTCACTTCGCTACTCCTCCTATTTTCACCCCCAGTATACACTACAGCTCCCGGGCGTACCTGAGACCTTAAGAAAAT
>DASSKV010000071.1:0-2782 GCA_035690125.1 Saccharimonadales bacterium (SeqCode)
GTTATGAGCTTCTTTAGCTTGTCTTCTGTTATATCTGCCTCGGCTTCCATACCGTTAGCCTGGTAGGCTTTGTACAGTAGCGTATACGTCTCTTTGTTTGGCTCCAGCTCGGCTGCGCGCTCAAGTTCTTGGAACATTAGCTTCGTGTTACCGAGCTTTTCCTGAACCTTGGCGTAGGCTACATGGCGGGCAGCTAGCTCTTCCTCTAGTTTTAGGGCTTGCTCGAAGGCCACGGCGGCCTTCTCGTAGTTTTCCGTTTCGTAGTATATGAGGCCGAGGTTGTGCAAACTCGATGGAGTTGCCTCTATACTACTGGCTATTTCGAAGCAATCTATGGCGTCACGGTATTCCTTTTGCTTGGCGTACAGGATGCCGAGGCGGTTGTAGGCTGCCGCGTTTTTCTCGTCTATTTTTAATATCGTAAGCAGTGCCTTTTCAGCACGCAGGAAGCGGTTTTCGCGCATACCCTGGTGGGCTATATCCCACAACTTACCCAGGCGTTCGCCGACTTTTCGGGAGACATTCGTTAACTCTTCGTCGTGCAAACGGGCATTGTGGTAAGCCAGCCAGGCAAAGCCACCGACAATAACAAGCTCAAACATATTGAATACTATTATAGCAAGTAACGGGTGTAGGCACTACAGATTGAGCATAAGGTTACTAAGCACCAGTTTGGGCTGCCCGCTTGCTAGCAGTTGCTCCTGGGCGGTGTAGGCCGCCTGGAGTATATTCTGCCAGCGCGGGCTTGGGCTACCGTTAGCAATCGCAGTATGGGCCATTTGCATAAGCACAAAGCACATATCGCGACTAGCTTCGCGCTGCTTGGCTAGGTCATCTACTTTTAGCATACGTTCGTACGGCGTGGCCTGGAGCAAATGCCGTGCAGTCGACACAGCCTCCATGAGGGGATGGGCTTCGTCACCACTAAGCATGGCTGCGGTTAGGCCTGGCAGCCCACCGCTTATAGCAACAGCTTGCTTTACCTCGCTTTCGGCCGCTCGTCCAGCAAAGAACAGCATGACTTCGGGCTGGCCAGGCTTTTTCACCATTAGCGTCTGTACCCTAGAGCGAATGGTTGGCAGTAGCGCTTGCTCATGTGCAGATGTCAGGATAATGACAGTATCAGCCGGTGGCTCCTCAAGTTGCTTCAAAAGGGCGTTTTGGGACTCGGTGGTCATAAGGTGCGCATCTTCTATAATGACCACGCGTGATATAGGCTTACTGCCTGGTATTTTAAGCGAAAGAAAGTGCTCTAGCTCGCGGATATTTTCTATGCCTATGGCTTTATTGTCGACAGGCCTTATGTGGCGGGCATAAGGGTAGGTAGCGAGCTTGCCTTCTGCCAGGTTTAGAGCCTGTTCAGCTAGCGTTATTGCTACAGTCGCCTTACCAATGCCCGGCTGGCCAGCCACCAGCACGGCATGTGGCGGCCGCGACCCCATAGCTTCCAGCTGCTGCACCGTCTGAGGATGGAGAATATATTTAGGCATCACGTTCTATTGTACGCGCAAATTCTGGAGGTACTGGGCTTGTAAACGTCTTCCTGTCACGACTGGGTAAGGTGAGTTCCAGCTGGTGGGCATGTAAATAAAGCCGCTCCGCTGGCTTACCGCCATATATCGTATCGCCAACTATAGGATGTCCGAGCTGGGCAAGATGCACCCGTAGCTGGTGGGTGCGACCAGTTTCCGGCTTTAACTCCAGTAAGCTGTAAGAGTTATTAGTTTCTAGTACCTTGTAGTGTGTTTTGGCGTGCTTGCCGTTTACTCCTACGCGAAAGGTGGCAGGGGCTTTAGGGTTGCGCTCTATGGGCATATCTATTAGCGCTTCATTCTCACGCATACTCCCCTGCACTATCGCAACATATGTTTTTTTGGCTTTACGCTGGCTAAACTGCTTTTGCAGCCATGAGAGCGCCGCTTGGTTTTTGGCGCATATAATCACACCGCTAGTGGCCCGGTCCAAGCGGTGTACTATGCCGGCCCGGCTACCCTCCATGTCTTTCAGGTAACTCCGCAAAAACGTTGCTACCGTTGCTTCGGGGTTGAACTCGCCTTTGCTGTGCGTGAGCACTCCCACAGGCTTATCTATAACTAGGCAATCATCGTCTTCGTACAGTACTGGCAGCTTAATATCAGGGATTTCATCAAGCTGCTTCAGGTCATAGTCTACTTGGACACTTTCGCCCGCTTTTAGCTTGTAACCAGCCTTAACTTCTATGCCATTTACAGTGATTTTACCCGTGTCGCACAATCTTCTTATAAAAGCCCGGCTTAGCTCCGGCATTTTGGTCACCACATATATATCCAAGCGTTGCTTTGCTTGCTCTTCTGACACTACAAAGTCTGTCATGCGGAATGCGAGCGTAAACCTACGGCCTTTTGGACCTTTAGCAATGTCTTATCTGCCACTTCGCGCATTGCAGCCTCGTCTTGCTCTAGCTTATCCAAAAGTGCTTGTTCGTCAACATTGGCATATTTGCTCTGCAAATCGGTCAGGCATACCTTCACTTGCTCGGCCACATGCCCCTTTAGCTCGCCATAACTATTCTTGCCTTCCCACTCGCTAGCAATGTCTTGAACAGGCCGATTAGAAAGCAACGCAGATATCTGCAGCATGTTGCTTACACCAGGCTGCTTTTCAAAATCATAATGTATAGAGCCCTCGTTGTCCGTAGTAGCGCTCATAACTTTCTTAGCGGCTTCTTCAGGGTTATCACTAAGTAAAATCGTACCGCCTGGGTCTTCCACGCTCTTACTCATCTTCTTTTCGGGGTTACGCA
>DASSKV010000072.1:0-3478 GCA_035690125.1 Saccharimonadales bacterium (SeqCode)
CTCTTGCGGCGGCGGGTCTTGTAGCCCAGGGTTTTCTGGCCCCATGGCGTCTTTGGCGCGGCGCCGTGGTTCTTACCACCACCGACACCGTGGCGTCCACCGTCACCACCACCATGCGGGTGGTCGGCTGCGTTCATGACAACACCGCGGACACTGGGGCGGATGCCCTTGTGGCGGGAGCGGCCGGCTTTACCAATCTTGACGTTCTGGTGCTGCTCGTTGCCTATCACCCCTAGGCTGGCAGTACAGTTTTCGTTAATCAGGCGGACTTCGCCGCTGGGCAAACGCACCTGGGCGTAGCCGTTGTCGCGGCCCATAAGCTGTGCGCTGTTACCGGCAGAGCGGACCATTTGGGCACCGCCGCCAACTTTCATTTCTATAGCATGGATGGTGCTACCGATAGGGATATTCTTGAGCGGCAAGCGGTTACCAGCTTCTATAGCGACTTCTTCGCCAGCATGGACTTTACCGCCAACCTTCATGCCTTGGGCAGCCAAAATGTAGTGGTAGGTGCCGTTAGCTTCTTTAATACGGGCAATGCGGGCGCTGCGGTTTGGGTCGTACTCTATGTGCTCGATAGTAGCGGTTACGCCATCAGCCAGCTTAAAGTTAACAATACGGTAGAACTTACGGGCACCACCACCCTGGTGGCGGGTAGTTATGCGGCCTTGGTTGTTGCGGCCATTGCCACGGCGCTTAGCAACCAGCAGGCTGCGCAAAGGCTTCTTGGTGGTAATCCCGCTAAAGTCTTGGCTAGTCATGCCGCGGCGGCCGGGAGTGGTGGGGTTGTACTGCTTAATAGCCATTACTTGTCTCCTCCGCGGGTGCCACTACGCTTGGGCAAGTGTAGGCCGGCGCGTTTCTTTTCGGCTGTTTCAGCCTTTTGAGCTTGCTTATCCAAAGCCTTGGCAACCTTTTCCTGGGTTTCTTCTTGCTTTTCTTCGGCCTCTTCTACAGCAGCGAAAAACGGTAGGCTCTGGCCTTCGGCCAAGGTTATATAGGCCTTCTTGCGGTCAATTTGCTTGCCGCCCGCACCGGCAGCTACACGCTTACCGCTTAGGGATATAGTGCGCTTGGCCTTACCGGCGATATTGGCTATGCGGACGCTAGATACGACAACCTCAAACTGGGCAGCAACAGCGCGGGCTATGTCGTGCTTGTTAGCATTCTTGGGCACGTCAAACACATACACTCGGCCAGTGCTTAGGGCATACGTCTTTTCGCTTAGCCGGGGCTTCAAAAGCATGGTCTTGCTCATTACTTAGCACCTCCAAGCCATTCGGTTACTACAGCTAAGGCAGCGTTAGTGAATACAACACTGTCGGCGTTTAGGACATCATACACATTTATGTATTTGGCTGATACAACTTTAGTAGTCGCCAGGTTACGGCTTGCTTTGACCATTTCGGCCGTCTTGCTGTCAACTACTAGCAATACATTTTTTGTAGCATCAATCTTGTTAAGTAGTTTTGCAAGCTCAGTTGTCTTGCCCGTAGACTTAACATCTTCAATAACAATGACTTTTCCAGCAATATTGGCAGTAGTAAGTGCTTGGCGGATAGCTTGGCGCTTGGCCTTCACGTTTATTTGCTTAGCGTAGTTTTCATTGCCAGTAGGGCCAAAAGCTACACCACCGCCAGTCCAGATTGGGTTTCGGCTGCTACCGAAACGGGCGCGGCCAGTACCCTTTTGCTTCCACGGCTTGCGGCCACCACCGCTTACTTCACCGCGCTTCTTGGCAACAGCCAAGTTAAGGCGGCCATTTGCCAGGTAAGCAACATAGGCTTCCTTAAGCAGGTCGTGGTTGGTGACGCTAACGCCAAATACGCTCTTGTCGAGCTTAGCTGGGGTTGTAGCCTTAGTGCCGGCTTTGGTGTAGGTAGCAACAGCCATTACTTAGCTCCCTTTACGAGCACGATGCTCTTGCGCGGGCCAGGTACAGCACCCTTAACACCTATAACATTATTAGTGGTATCGACAAGCGCAACAGTCAGGTTGCGCACAGTAACTTGGTCGTGGCCAAGCTGGCCAGCCATCTTGGTGCCCTTAAAGATACGCTGCGGGTACATAGAACCTATGGAGCCCGGGCGACGATAGCTACGGCCACCATGGGTCTTGCGGCCGCGGTGGAAATTGTGGCGGCGGATAGTACCAGCCCAGCCCTTACCCTTGGTAGTGCCGGTAACATGCACGGTGTCGCCAACACTAAAAACGTCGGCTGTTACTTTGGAGCCGACGTTCAGTTCTTCTGGGATATCACTCATGCGGAATTCACGGATAATCTTTGGCATGACCTTAGCTGCCTTGACATGGCCAGCGACGCTCTTGCTTAGTTTCTTGGTAGTTTCAGTACCGACTTGTACGGCTGTGTAGCCGTCTTTTTCGTCGGTTTTGTGGTCCAATACGGTGTGTTCGCCAACAGAAAGCAGTGTAATAGCTTCTACGACACCGTCTTCATTGATGGTGCTTGTCATACCTACTTTGCGGGTAATAAGTGCTTTCATTGCTTCCTTATAGTTGTTAGCGCACCTGAAGTTGACATAAAAACGCTTGGTGACTGGCGGTTTCTACCTCTGTTTTTGTAGACCTGCCGAGCACACCAAGGTGTACATCTCGTAAAGATACTAGTAACAGATTAACAGAAAATAGTTATATCTGTCAATGTGTTGCAAAAACTACAAAGAATAAAACAAACCAACTTGGCTAAAGAAGCCAACGAACATAGCAACAAGCAGTACCGCATATTCAACTTTACGGTCAATTTGAAAGTGTTCATGCGAGGCAAAGACTGCACCAATGAAGACGCCAAAGGGTATTGGTATTTGGCCGCCGCTTTTGTTCTTAATAAACAGCCACTGGGCACCAACAATTACGTATAGCACAAGCTTAAGCAGGTACGCGCCGTCAGTTTCTTTTTGTTTTTTAGTTTTTGCCATTAGGGCAATTGTACGACTTCTTCGCGTGGCTTTGCAATTAGTTCTGCTACCCTTGCCGCAACTTGGGCATCTAAATCGCTATTATCCGAGACATGCCCACATATTACTCTTTCAAACAATAGCTGCCGGGCGGCATCAGTATTCTCAGTTCCAAAACGCTGCTCCCATAAAATTGCGTTTTCACCCAAGAGCTTTATACGTTTAATAGAGCAAGGCCTGCAGTCAGTAGCGAGTTCTAAAAGAACCCTGGAAGCATAGTCTAGCTTAGGCAGCGTTGGCATTACCTCCAACGGCTCATCTTTTCTAAATGGTAGGATGGTGGCATATTTTTCGGGCACCGCTATCTCCTTTAAAAAATCGTCCGATGGGCGGACGATTGGCTATTTGTTTCTCCACATATTGAAGCATAAGCTCTTCATATTGCTAATGATAATAAGTGCTCAGAACAAGTATGTCAAATGGTTTACCCGATAATTCCGCGTGCAATTGCAAGGGGGACGGATTTTTCAAACTGCGAGTGCCTTGGTGAAGGTAAGTTATTG
>DASSKV010000073.1:0-3537 GCA_035690125.1 Saccharimonadales bacterium (SeqCode)
AAAAACAACTAGTGCTGTTTATTCTGGTGATCAGCTTCCAAGCTTACACTTTTTCCGTCTTTAAAATATGCAACGACTTTTGAAAATATCATGTTTGGGTGCAGATCATTTGAATCAAAACTCACTTTGTCTGTCTCGGGGTCAATAAAAATTTGTGTTTTTCCTTGTTCTTTCTCTTTCCTATCTAATGCATAAATTACGAGTTTTTTACCATTTGCGGTTTCATCTACTTCCACCTGTATTGAGTAACGATCGTCCTTAGGTTTGGGCTCAACCTTTAGAATCGGAGTGTAAACATTGTCTAGATCTACTATGCGAGCATTCTTTAAGCCATGAGACTTCATGAACGCAACATAGCGTCTTCTTAATGTCCAGATATCATTATTTTTAGAAAATTGCTCATCATCTACCGGACACACAAAAGTCGTATGCCCTTCTTCTATATTGCTTAAATTCTCCTGCCCCATGAGGTCGCCATCATCATCAAGAACATCAAGTTGCATCCCTTTATGCTTTGGGCAATGCGCTATAGGCTTCTCTGTACTGGCCTTCCACTGCAGACCGTTCCATTGATTCAATGTAGGTTCCATGATGACCTATTTGATTTTTTCTACTAGTTTGTCGGCCTGAATACGTTCTTGCTTTGTGGTGTCGCGGTTGCGGACTGTTACTGTGTTATCGGTTAGGGTGTCGAAGTCTATGGTTACGCAGTATGGGGTGCCTATTTCGTCTTGGCGGCGGTAGCGCTTGCCTATGTTGCCGTTGTCGTCCCACATTACTGCTCCAAACTCTTTCTTGAGGGCTTTGTATACTTCCCTGGCCTTTTCTACCAGCTCAGGCTTGTTCTTTAGCAATGGGCTTACGGCGACTTTAACTGGTGCTATAGATGGGTCGAGCTTGAGGTATATGCGCTTTTCGCCTTCTACTTCGTCTTCGGTGTAAGCCGAAGCCAGTACCGCCAGCACTGCCCTATCCACGCCAAAAGATGGTTCTATAACATGCGGTACAAATGCGGCGCTGCCGTCCTTGGGGCGGTACTCCATGCTCTTGCCGCTAGCCTTTTGAATGTTCTGAAGGTCGAAGTCTGTGCGGTATGCCAGGCCGCTAAGTTCTCGCTTACCAAATGGGTAGTCAAACTCGAAGTCTATGGTGCGCTTGCTGTAATGAGCGCGGTCTTCTTCTGGTACTTCCAGCTCATGAATCTTATCTTCGGGCAGGCCAATCTTTTTAAAGAAGTCTATGGTGTCCTTGCGCCACTTTTCGAACTGCTTTTCCCAGTCGTCCGGATGCACAAAATACTCTATTTCCATCTGTTCCAGCTCGCGCAGGCGGAACAGGAACTCGCGCGGGCTTATTTCGTTACGGAAGGCCTTGCCTACTTGGGCTATACCAAATGGTAAGTCTGGGTAAAAACTATCGACAACGTTCTTGAAGTTTACGAATATACCCTGGGCGGTTTCGGGGCGTAGGTAGCTAATGGATTCATCATCCTCAACAGGGCCCACATGAGTTTTAAACATCATGTTAAACATGCGGGCTTGACCATACGAATCTCGCTCGCCGCACACTGGACATGGCTTTGAATGGTCAACGTGATCTTCGCGGAAACGCGAGTGGCATTTATTGCATTCCACCAGCGGGTCGTTAAAGCCGGTGGCGTGGCCGCTGGCTTCCCAGACCTTTTTGTTCATAAGCAAGCCGGCATCTACCTGGTACATGTCGTCCCACCCATCTACGAAGAATTTGAGCCAGGCGTTAACTATGTTGCGCTTAAGGCGCACGCCAAGTGGGCCGTAGTCGTACACGCCAGCCAGGCCGCCGTACACTTCGCTGCTTGGGTATACAAACCCACGGCGCTTAGCCAGGCTAACAATGTCTTCTAGTTTCACTTCGCTCATTTACACGCCATTATAACAGTTAAACCGCCTCTGTATAAGTACTACTTTGTGGCTGCGTCTAACATGAGCTGCGAAGGCAGCACTATCTGTTCTGCGCCCGACCAGGCAACGTACATACCGGATTTAGGTTGTTGGGCCGCAGCAACCAACAGCGATTGGTAGCTGTGCTTGTCTGCCTCGGCCGGCGTTTGCGGCAAATAAATGACGTGTTCAACCAGCCCTGCACCCGGCAAATCAACCTTTGCACTTCCCCAGCCGTTCTTGGTAATTGGCTTTTTCTGCGGCACCATCGGCAAAGGGTCCTGGCCGGTGGAGTGGACTATGGCATAGGCGCCCAGCTTTTCCAGCCGCGGCACGCGGGCGTGGGTTACACCTTCGCAAAGCCTGTATATAGCAATGCCGCCTATGTAAGCCCGCTCGCGCTTTTCTACTTTGTCAGCCACCCGGTCAAGCAGGCCTTCCTCAACGGAAGGTAGCTGTTTTTTGCCATGGTATTGCAAAAGCTGTAAGTAGCGTACATTAGGCCGGCATGTCCACACCTGGGCCCATTGGTGTCCGCTTCCGGCTTCACAGCGGCCATTTACTAATCTGAATTCTAAGTCTGCTTTCATAGCATTGTTATGTCGTTATGTTTACTGTTCATCAAATATCTCGCCTGGTAGCTCTACTTCGCGGTGAATGAACTCTTCCATGCCGTTCAAAGCTACGTATGCCACAGAGTTATGGCCACCACGTAAGCTTTTAACTACCCTTGCCGACAGCGGCTCGCCTGGCGTGCCAGAAAGTGGAAGCCATATCCCTACCCTGCCTAGCAGCTTTATACGCTCACCTTCTTCAATCGTTTCCACATGGGTTCGCGAGTCTACAATGACTAGTGAGCTCACCCACTCAACACTGGGCCGGAAGTTGTGTTGCGATATATAGTTGTCGTCGTGGTCGCGGTCATAACACTCCCTAACCACATTAATAACGTTTGGGCGCAACTGCTGTTTACCCACACCAACTACATCCACAAAATAATGGTCCATAGTGTCGACCAAACCTTCGTAATCGACTAGGCCATGGTCATCATGCGGAAGCTCATCCCCTAGGTAGAGTGTAAGTTCCAAAAACCTGTCTATTGCTTCGGCTGCTATGCCGGTAGCGTAATAAATACCAGCACCTTCGCAGGCCACATAGGTATCGGGTTGTATACGGGCGTATGTTTGGTAGGCTTGCTCGAGCGACGCTATGACTCACCTCCTTCAGTGCAATAATTTTACAATCTTATGTACGTTTGCGCCATAGTGTTCACGAGAGGGGCGCAGTCTTTGACGATACTGGATATGCCCTCTATGTTCTGTAAG
Organism: Saccharimonadales bacterium (SeqCode); assembly: GCA_035690125.1. Classification (GTDB taxonomy): domain Bacteria; phylum Patescibacteriota; class Saccharimonadia; order Saccharimonadales; family UBA4665; genus DASSKV01. The sequence continues at coordinate 3,245 of DASSKV010000073.1, forward strand.
CTTTTTGGTACATTGGGACTAAAAAGTAAACGCAGTAGCTTTATGCGGTTGGAATCGAAACGGCCCTGCGGGTGTTGCGCAAACGACACGTCTTCAAAACTGAAGTTGTAGCGTTTGGTTGCATCGAGGGCATTGCCGGCGGTGTCCGTACTAAGGTTTGGGCGGTGGCCGGCAAGTGTTAGCATGCGCGCTAAGAACCAAACACGTATGAGTTCCGGGCCTATGCTGGCATCGTCAAGCGCAGAAAAGGCTTGCTCCAAAAGCTCAAAGTACTCTGCCTCGGGTTCGTCCTC
>DASSKV010000074.1:0-2331 GCA_035690125.1 Saccharimonadales bacterium (SeqCode)
TAGTTAGGGCTACGCCAGCCAAGCACTGGGTCCCAGCCTTCGCTTAATACGGCCTTGTAGCCAGCTTGGTCAGCCCAGGCAGCGACTTCATTGTTGTAGGCAAGTTCGGTGTTGCGGAATACGGTAGGTGTAACGCCGAAGAGCTTCTGGACCTTTTCACGGTGCATTTGTACCTGTATTTCGAACTCGGAACGTGAGTAAAAGAAAGCCAAGCTGTGGTGATAGGTTTCGGCGACTATTTCAACTCGCCCGGTATCCACTAGCCTCTTAAATGACTCGAGTGCTTTTGGTGCCCACTTTTCTAGCTGCTCGAGTATAGTACCGGTTATCGATAAGCTTAGCTTGAACTCTGGGTGCTTTTCTAGGAGCTCAAGCAAATGCTGGTTGGTTGGTATGTATGACTTTTCGGCTACTTTATGCAGGATTTTCTCATTACTAGTACGGTCATCATAGTGGGCGGTAAAGTAGTCGTGGTTTATGCCGGCGTCGAAGATAGTGTAGTGCCGTATGCGGTACGGCTGGTGGACATGGAGGTATAGGACTATCGCCTTCGTCATGCGCTTGCCTCCAGCGCAGTATGGTCACGGTACACGTTGATAACCTTTCGGGCAGGCTCCTCCCATGACAAGTGTTGCAGCTCGCGGTAAGCATTGGCTGTAAGCTCACGGCGCAGACTGTCATTCTGCACTACGGCAACTATCTGGTTAGCCATTTCATTAATATCCCAGTAGTCCACCTTTAGACAGTTGCGGAGCACTTCGCTCACACCTGCCTGTTTGCTCACCAGTGATGGCGTGCCGTAGCCGGTAGCTTCGAGGGGAGTGAGCCCAAACGGCTCTGACACCGATGGCATAACGAATAAGTCGGCAATCGCGAAAGCATCGCGCCACTGTTTGCCGCGCAAAAAGCCAGTAAATATGACATTCCGGCCAATACCCAAGTCCGCAGCCAGTTCTATGAGCTCATGGTACTGCTCGCCACTGCCGACGATAAGAAAGATTGTCTTCGGTGCGCGGGCTATGACCTCCTTGGCTGCGCGCAGCAAGTTTGGTAAGCCCTTTTGGACTGTCAGGCGGCCAATGTTGGTCACGACTCGGTAGTCTTGCATCTTGAGCTGTACGAGGTATTCGTAAGTGTTGCGGTTGTCGAGTGGCGCCAGGTCTTCGACTTTGATGCTGTTGTGAACGACGACTATCTTGTCTGCCGGTATACCGTAATCGCGGACGATGGCCTTTTTAGTATGTTCGCTAACTGCTATGACACGGTCAGCCAGCGTGAAGGCTGTGGCCTCTATTTCGTGCACTAACGGGTTGCCACGCTCACCACCAGCCCGGTCGCTTTCTACAGAATGGACATGTAAGACTATCGGACAGCCGGTCAGTTCCTTAAGGCGCAGTGCGGCGCGGAATGTCAGCCAGTCATGGGCATGGACTATATCAAACTCCTTGCTAAAGGCTAGGCTGGCCACGCCCTTTTCGTAGTGGGCTGCCTGCGCATATATGTCGTGCCACTCTTCGTGGCCGTCTTCGTAACGGTACTTGTAACTGTCGTATGCGCCGCTTGTTTTTATAATTTCGGTTACACCTACTGGCCTGGCGGCAGTTATGGTCATAAAATCGGCCTCATGTTCGGCGTGGTAGGGCAGGATAAATTCTATCTGGATGTTATTGTCCTTACTCAGTTCTTGGCATAGCTGGTAGCAGGCGACACCTAAACCACCGCTGTTATGCGGAGGCAATTCCCACCCAAGCATCAGTACCCTCATGACAGTCTTTTTCCGGTTTTGTTAATTTGTATTTATTCTAACGGAATAACAGATAAAGCACAACCGTTTTATCTTCTGCCCAAAGTCTACCACACCAAGCACAAGCACTATGTGATTCTGGTCACATTCGTAAGACGTAAATGGCAGGGGAGACAGGACTTGAACCTGCGACACCCGGTTTTGGAGACCGGTGCTCTACCAACTGAGCTACTCCCCTAAGTTGACTACGCGGTATGTTAGGAAAATTACGTACTAATACTACGGCAAGCGGCTCAGTTTGTCATCTGTTTTTACTTTGCAAACAGGGGAATATCTGCTATACCTGTATGTACGATGGCTAAGGTAGTACCCACAAAACCGCTTTTATTGCTGCTATATGGCTTTCCAGGAGCGGGTAAGACGTATTTTGCCCGCCAGTTCTGTGAACACGTTCAAGCTGCGCATATACAGGCTGACCGGATACGGTCAGAGCTGTTTGAAAGGCCACGCTACGACAAAGAGGAAAACCAGGTTATAGCACAGCTTATGGACTATATGGCCGGTGAGTTTTTGAACGCCGGTATCAG
>DASSKV010000075.1:0-4667 GCA_035690125.1 Saccharimonadales bacterium (SeqCode)
CTCGCCAGCTGCCATACGTTGCAAGGCACTACTAGGTTCGCCCTGACCACCGGTACAGACAACGACAACATCGCTATCCTTAAGGTTCGGTACGCTAGCTATTGGTACAAACGTACCCTTGGGCACGCGCACAAAGCCATGGCGCACAGCCATTTCTAGCGTGCTCATCATGCTGCGGCCGTCTAGTGCAATCTTTTTGTTGTGGTGCACGGCGGCATTAATTATCATCTGGATGCGGTTGATGTTGGTCGAGAAGATGGCAACAAATATGCGGCCAGGTGCACGGTCCATAATGTCTATAAAGCTCTTTTCTATGGTGCTTTCACTGGGCGTGCGGCCTTCGCGCTCTACAGTAGTACTTTCGCTTAACAGTGCCAGGACCCCTTCGTTGCCTAGTTCTATGAGGCGTTCCATATCAGTACGCTCGTGGTCCAGCGGGTTCGGGTCAAAACGGAAGTCACCGGTGTTGATGATGCGCCCTACGGGTGTGTCGAGCACCACGCAGGTGCTGCCCGGTATAGAGTGCGTTACCCGTACGAGCTCTACAAAGAACTCGCCTACCTTGAGGCGCTCGTGCGTGTTTTCGTTCATCATAACCGTCTTGAGCTCAAAGCCCTCAGGCATAGGCAAGCCGAAGTTCTGGAATATTTCCTCGACACGGCCGATGGTGAACTTACTACCGTATATAGGTGCTGGGAACTTCGGTACTATGTGCGGCAATCCGCCTATGTGGTCAAGGTGTCCGTGGGTTATTATGTAGCCCTTTAGCTTGTGCTGGATAGTCTCCAGGTATGTCGTGTCGGCTATACCATAGTTGATGCCCGGCAGGTCCACACCCAAGTCGTTACCGGCATCGATGACAACTGCATCATTCTGGTATTCAACCAGTATCATGTTTTTTGACCCACCGCCATCCATACCACCAAGGCCAATTATCTTCAGCCTTGGGCTGTCATCTATGACATTCGCCCGGCGCGTAGGCTTGCCTTCAGCGCTTTGGTACTGGTTAGCCACGCGCAAAGCGTCCATTTGGGTACGCTTTTGGGCGCGTACCGCCTGCCCTCGGGAAACGCTAAGCGTAGCACCAAGTGGCGAGGCAGCCTGGCCGCGTTTGTTTGGTTGGCCGCCATTTTGTGGGCGGCTAGGACCGCCGCGTTTGTTGCCACCGTTATTTCTGGGCGGTCTACCACTGTTGTTTGGTTTGTTATTTGGTTGCATATAAGGTTTTTCCTTTCTTAATGCTATTTAGAATCTTTCAATTTCTTAATAATTAATGGGATGGTTGCAAAGTCATCTATGAGCGTCTGGCGCATGCCGCCGTTGTATAGCGCTGCGGCGGGATGGAATAACGGCAGAATGACCACCTCCATTACGTCTTTTGAATCGTGCTTAAGGGCTAACTTTACCCTCTTAGGCTCTCCGTGGGCCTTACTAATTTGCAGATCCGGCAAGAAGCAGTTGGTGCTGTGGCGTCCCAAGGTCACTACAACCTTTGGGGCAATCACTTCTAGCTGGCTTTGCAAATACGGCAGAAAGGCTTTCTTTTCTTCCGGCAGGGGGTCGCGGTTACCTGGGGGCCGGTACTTCACGATATTAGTTATGTATATATCATCCCGCTTGAGCCCTATCATTTCAAGCATCTCGTTCAGGAACTTGCCGGCAGCCCCCACAAATGGCTTGCCCTGAATGTCTTCGTTCTTCCCTGGTGCTTCACCTATAAAGACAACTTCGCTATCTGGGTTACCATCACCAAACACCAGCTGCGTCGCCTGCCCCGCCAGCTCCGGTGTAACCTTATCTTTAACTATTTGCTTGGCAATGGCCTCAAGCTTCTCTTGTTTTGTTGGCATGAACAAATTTTCCTATTAGCTTCACTATGTTTTGTAAGAACCCGACCAGAAAGATGATTGCCAGTACGTACAGCCACAGATTGCCGCTGTCTATTGCCCAGCTGGCTAGCCCGTAAGTCAAAGCTAGCTCAATGACAGCAAATACCAGAAGCCCGAGCTTCGTTCTGTGCCATTGTGCTAGCTTTTGCATAGGTGTTATCTACTTCTTTTCGTTGAGTTCGCGCTGAGCGGCTTTCATGGAAAGCTGCAGGCGGCCGCGGTCGTCTATAGCGACCAGTTTTACGGTGACTTTGTCGCCTTCTTTTACTACGTCGCTTGGCTTGCCTACACGCTCTTCGCTCATTTCACTCACGTGCACCAGGCCGTCTTTGCCCGGCATAATCTGCACAAAGGCACCGAAGTCCATGACGCTCACGACGGGCTTGTCGACGTATATTTTGCCAACTTCCGGCTCGGCCACAATGCTCTCTATCCACTGGCGGGCAGCATCTATGGATGATTTGTCCGGGCTAGCTATCATGATAGTGCCGTCGTCCTTTATGTCTATTTCGGCACCTGTTTCACCGGTAATCTTCTGGATTACTTCGCCGCCCTTGCCTATGACTTCGCGGATTTTGTCCGGGTTTATCTGCATGGTCTCTACGCGCGGTGCGTAAGGGCTCATTTCTTTGCGTGGTTCGGCAAGCGTCTTTAGCATGTGGTCGAGTATGAAAGCCCGGCCTTCCTTGCCCTGCTCTAGCGCCTTCTTAAGCGTAGCGACGGGCAAACCATGCACCTTCATGTCCATTTGCAAGGCAGTTATGCCTTCGGTAGTACCAGTGACCTTGAAGTCCATGTCGCCAGCGAAGTCTTCGGCATCTGCTATGTCGCTTAGTATGTAAGCATTGTCGCCGTCGACCATAAGGCCCATGGCGATACCACTTACCGGCCGCTTGAGCGGCACGCCGGCGTCCATGAGTGCCAAACAGCTACTGCAAGTGGCTGCCATGCTGGTGCTACCGTTCTGGCTCATTATTTCGGTAACGCTACGTATGGTGTACGGGAACTCTGCTTCGGTAGGCAGTACGGCCGTCATGGCTCGTTCTGCCAAGTAGCCGTGGCCAATTTCGCGGCGGCCTGGACTGCCAAGGCGGCGGACTTCACCAACCGTGTAGCCAGGTGCGTTGTAGTGGTGTAGGTAGCGGCGTTCGCCTTCCTTTTCCATGGTGTCTACAAGTTGTACGTAGCTAAGGGGAGCCAAAGTGACAATGTTAAGCGCCTGTGTCATACCGCGGGTAAACAGGCTGGAGCCATGGGCCCGCGGTAGTATTGCTACTTCGCTGCTGAGCGGACGTATCTCGGTAAGCTTGCGGCCATCTGGGCGCACACCATCCTCTACAATACCCTTTCGGACATCTTTGTGGAGGGCCGCCTGGAAGGCTTCGTCGTATTCATTGCGAAGAGCTGGCCACTCATCGCCAAGTTTTTCCTCGAATACTTCGTGCAGTGTTTCACGGAGGTCATTGACCATTAGGTTGCGCTCCGGGTAAGGCTTGCGCAGGGCTGCGCCTAGCTTGCCTTCGACCCACTCGTCGACAGTCTTCTGCACATCTTCATCGGGTTTGTCTAGTTCGTATTCCTGGGCAGCAACTCCTATCTTGTCTACCAGCTGCTTTTGCAAAGCTATGGCAGGCTGCATGGCAGTAAATGCGTACTCCAAAGCTTCAGCTACTTGGTCTTCGCTAACTTCGCTAGCACCGGCTTCGACCATCATAATGCCGTCTTTTGTACCGGCCACTACTAGGTCCAAGCCGCCCTTTTCGAGCTGCTCGGCACTCAAGAATGATGCTAGTTTACCCTTTTCGTCCAGGCCAACCCGCAACCCGGCTACCGGGCCATCAAACGGCGCGCCGGTGAGCATAAATGCCGCGCTCATGGCAATCATAGCTATCATGTCCGGCCGGAAGTCCGGGTCGAGGCTAAGCACAGTTGCTACGCCTTGGACTTCGTGGCGATAGCCTTTAGGCCAAAGTGGGCGGATAGGCCGGTCTATAAGCCTACCTATAAGGATGGCTTCGTCGCTCGGGCGGCCTTCCCTCTTAATAAAACGGGAACCGCTAATTTTACCGGCAGCATACATCTTCTCTTCGTAGTCGATAGAGAGCGGGAAGTAGTCCATGCCGCTAACGGTCTGCGGGCTAACCATGGCCGTGCCAAGCACCACTGTGTCGCCGTACTTTGCCAACACACTGGCGCTGGTGCGGAAACCAACCCGCCCCACCTCTAAAGTAAGCTTGCGGCCGCAAAAATCCGTCTCTACTGTTGTTATGTCTTTGCCGTAAGGATTAATTGTCATATATCCTCTGTCTTTCTGTCTGGAGGTCATAGGCAGGGTTCAAATATATGCGCGGCCTTGTGCCTATATGGCGCTTATATCTGTAGCTCTGCCCAGGATGCACTCCTAGAACGTTAATGTGCACAAGCTTGTTCTCTCGAGTATCGAGAGAAGTGGTCTGGGCACTAGCGGCGGATGCCAAGCTTCTGGATAAGCTGCAGGTAGCCCTGGCTGTCACGCTCGGCTACATAGCGCAGCAAACGGCGGCGTTTGCCTACCATCTGGAGTAGCCCGCGGCGAGCCATGTAGTCGTGCTTGTTGACTTTGAGGTGCTCGGTAAGCTCCTTGATACGTTCGGTAAGCACGGCAACCTGGACACTCGAGCCACCGGTATCATCCTTGTGAACCTGCGCGCTCTTAATAGCGGCTTGTTTCTTCTCGGTTGTAATCATTGTCCAAGTATTTTAACAGATGTCCACCCCTATAGCAAGCGGGAAATGTAC
>DASSKV010000076.1:0-3807 GCA_035690125.1 Saccharimonadales bacterium (SeqCode)
GAAGCTCATAACGCCCTCTGGCAAACGAAAAAGAATTCTTCGCCCCAGGCGGGTTGTGGTCTAGCAAACTAAGTATTTATTCTTGTACATGATCATGGAGCAGGCCATGTATGTTGATAATACTTTCAAGAGGATATCGTCTAACACCGGTAGGCAATTTATGCACCGAAAGAACACCTTCATTGGCCCAGTTTCTTACTGTATTTGGGTGAACTCCCAAAACTTCTGCAGAGTCTTTTAGGGTAGTAAGTGCAAGTTGGCCAGCATAAAAAACAGTTATCTCAATTTCTTTGCAACCGAGATTAATCTTTTCTTTCATAAGATTGGTGCAGGGAGAGGGATTCGAACCCCCGAAGGCGAAGCCAGCTGATTTACAGTCAGCCCTCGTTGACCGCTTGAGTATCCCTGCATAATTGTTGATGGAGCCGTCTTCGGGATTTGAACCCGAGACCCCTTCCTTACCATGGAAGTGCTCTACCCCTGAGCTAAGACGGCAAGACAACTGACCTAATATAGCAAATTATCTCTGTTTTTGCTACACTTTAACACTGTAGCTCCTGCCGCCTTAGCTCAGTTGGTTAGAGCGTCAGTTTTGTAAACTGAATGTCGTCGGTTCGAATCCGACAGGCGGCTCCAGCTCATTTGATAGCTTCGGCTTACATGAAAAGCTGAAGCTTTTTCATTTCAGCCTTCGTATCAAGCCTCGCTTCCAAGGTAGTAAACAGCCTTTGGCTTGGTTTACTACCTTGGTGGCATCAAAATTGGTGTGTCTGTGATAATCTTCACAGCGCCTGCGTGTCGCTAATGATTAAATTAAAACGTGCTAAATGGATGACCATCCATGGAGGACATAATGTCGAGCACGTAAAAGCTCCGCTTGTATCGCGGGGCTTTTTAGTTGAACCGTCAACAGTAATCTGTTAGAATAGTAATAATTAAGCACTAGAAGGTGTTATTTTTATGGCTAAAAAAGGTGACAAGCGCAAGATTATCGGCCTCGTGAGCAGCGAGAGCGGTGAGCGCATATACTACACGACCAAGAACACTATGAACACGCCTGATAAGCTGGCTTTACGCAAGTATAGCCCTAAGCTGCGCAAGCACGTGGTATTTACTGAAACCAAGAAGAACCTAGGCCGTAACGAAGCGCCAAAACGATAGCAAGAGCTTGGCGCATTGCTGTGTCAGATGGCACTCGAGCCAAGCTATCATTAAAATCTTAGAGTTTGTGGAGGTCGAGGATGGTATTGACTAGTTCGGCGTGGCTCCATACAAGGGGCGCTACACTGAGTGGTTCGCCAGTTTCCGGTTCGTATTGCTCGCTTAATACACCGCTTGGCAAAGCGCGTTCTAGCGCCCAATCTAGTAATTTCTTAGCCTCATCGTCACGCTTGACGGTAAATAAGTACTGGGCAAGCCAAAGGGTACAGACTATCCAGGGGTTACCTTTGAACTTCTTTTTATCTAGGAAGTAACTGTCGTGTTCGTAACGTATAACTCCGCCAATGGGTGAGCTATCTAGCAACCGCTTGCAAACACTATCAAAGGTGCTTTTCATGCGTGGGTCGTCAAGTGCCAAGCCTGCGAACATGAATGGCCCATACAGATTTGAGATGTCCAGCGTGTCGTCAATATCTATATTGCCATCCTCATTTAGTAGGAAACCTTTAAAGAAGTAGCCGTTGTCGTTATACAGGGCGTCCAGGTGGCTGCGGTAGCCCTCGGCAGTTTGGCGCCACTCGGCTGCGTCCTCAGCATGGTCGCTCATTTCGGCTAGCTTGGCTGCTGCTTCCAACCCCGCTATAACCGTGCACACGGTGTAAGTTGTGGTAAGGAACTTTTCCTCCCACAAGTCGTAGCTGGCATGTGGCAATCCGGTGGCACGGTCGACAAAGTGGGTCATGAAGTGCGCAGCGGGGTAGATGAAATTATCATAGTAGTTAGCTAGCATAACTGTGTCACCGCTAGCTTTGACATACTCGTGGAACATGAAGATAACACTTGCGGTTTCGTCCTCCTGTATTGCTAACTCTTTGCGGCGGTTGTGTACTAGCGGATGCCAGGTACTGCCTATGGCCCGGTCAGGCTGGTACTTATGCATCAGGTAACCGTCGCGGCTCATGGTGTCACGGGCAAAATCAAAGAAGCTTTTGGCCTCGTCAAATATACCAAGCCGTATAAGCGGCCATACAGCATAAGCGCTGTCGCGCGGCCAGCAGTAACAATAGTAGTCGCGCCCGTAGTTGAATATACTTGAATCGCCGCTTGCCAAGATAGAGCCGCGGTCATCGCAGTGGGCTTTTATAATAAGTAGGCTTTTAAGAAGTGGGTTGCGGTGTTCTGCGGGCAAGTGTTGGGTGCGCTGTAGCGCAGGTGCCAGCCACTGCTGCCAAAACTCTTCAACTTGGCGCTGGCGTTGGTCAAGGTCGTAGTGCTTGAGGTAAGTATGGGCAACCTGGGCATCGTACTGGCTGTTGGCGGCCACAATCCAGTAGTCGACGTTAAATGAGCCCTGTGCCTCTGTTTCGTGGCGGAAGCGCAGTACGCTGTCTACGCCGCCATGTTCTACGGGGTTATTGGACAGCTCGCCGTCTTCGGCGTCTTTGAAGGTCCCAAGCTTGCTTTCTATGCCGTATATGCCGACAGCATACTGGTCAAAGTCACGCTTGCCGTCCATCTTGCCTGCTATGAGCAGACAGCAACGGCCTTTGTAGTCGAGCAGGTAATGGTCATCGGGTACGTACAGTGCTGTGTCACCGCGGCCAGAGCGCGATATTTCAAAAACCTGGTGCATAAACAAGCGTATGTCGCGCTTTTTGGTGGATAGGTTCGTAACCTTTGCCCGGCGTATAAAGGCATTGTAGGTGATATCTATAAAGTCTTGGAATTCTAGTGTCACGCCCAGTTGCGTAGAGGTAAACTCAAGCTTACTCACAAGCGCCTTTACCTCGAAGTCGGTTTTTATATCCCAAGTACCGTCATCGGTCCAGCTAAACTTACCATCCACCCATACGCCTATCTTGTGCGGGATACTCCTGGCATTGGTCAGATTGTCCAGGCCAACGTACGGGTAGTAAAAATCGTGTACTAGACCATCTTCGTCGAGTCCAACAAAGAGCTGCCCATTACTAAGTACTACCGGCCGCCCCATATTAGACTTGGACGCCTTTCTCTAGTAGTCGCGCACGGACGTCGTGGTAGGCGTTCATGAAGTTTATGTATGCCTCGTAGGGCGTTTCGTAGGGGCTAAAGTAGGCATGGATATCCCCGTCGTTGAACCATTTGGTACACATGTAGTAAAAGTGGTCGGAGGTCTGCAGGCAACGCCAGTCCTCTATAAGCTGCCAGTCACCACTGCCAATGATTTCATTTTCCATGCTGTAGAGCCCGGCTATGGCTTCGTGCTGCATACCGTTGCCAAGCCAGGCACTAAGGTCCCGTTCGGTGTCTGCCCAGGTGATAGTGTTCGGTATATCCATCTCGCCGACAGGCTTTATTTGCTCAGCAGCCTCACTGACAGTCATAAAGGTGTGTTCCTCTGTCTTCAGCCATTCCTCGGGTAAGGCCTTCAGGAAGTCGAATATGCCGCTTTCATGCCACTGGTGCTCGCCAAAGGTCTCGTAGTCCATAAATAGGTTAAAGTTCGTAGCATCAGGGTCTTCGCTAAGCCAGTGCGAAAACTTGTCGGCTGTCAGCGGCCACTCGGTCCAGGACTGTTGACCGAAGCGGAAAGCTATGTCGTCGCTCAGACGGTAGTTTTTCATGAGTAGTCGGATGTTGTTAGTGTGCACTGGCCGGTATACGTAG
>DASSKV010000077.1:0-5158 GCA_035690125.1 Saccharimonadales bacterium (SeqCode)
GGTCCGACTATAGGTAAGTCATATGGTTTCTTCGACGGCACTTCCGGCAACACGGTGCTGGCACTCATAAATGTTAGCTATTACGACCCGAGCAGCGGCCAGAACATCCAGGCAGACAACGCCACTCTTAACAGCCTGACAGTCAATGGTGCTATGAGTGCCCAGAGTATCAATGTTGGCGGCCTGGCTAATGTCGGGTCGCTGCAAGTAACCGGTAGCGCGACTATAGGCGCCGACCTTATGGTAAAAGGTAACCTTACGGTTCAGGGCCTGGCAACGGTTCAGGACATTACCATTAACGGCCACATAATAACCGGTGGTACCACGCCGGGCATACAAATATTGCCGGCAGCCGGCAGTAGCAATGCCAGCGTGAGCATAGATGGAAACGATACGAGCGGGACTATCACAATTGTCAGTGGTGACGCCAGCAAGGCGGCTACATCAACTAGCCCAGCTATAAGTGGTCCCTCAGCAGGGGGCTTAGCGACCATTACGTTTAAGAAAGCCTATGGCAAAACACCGCGCATACTCATAACCCCGGCCGATGGCAAGAGCGCGCCGATGCTGGTGTACCCCAGCGGCATGAGTGCAACTGGCTTTACCATTTCGCTCACCAACATTCCGGCCCCCAACGGCACGTACAGCTTTAACTACTTTATAGTGGAGTAATATGAAACAGCTGTTGCAAACTACACGTAAAACATTCGCAAAACACCGCTGGCAGAAACTAGCTGGTATAGCCGCAATTGTGGCTGTAGCCACTGTAATAGCCATATTTAACCAGCCTGTTTCGGCATCAACCATACTATTGGTTCCTGACGGGGATGTCACCACAGGTTGGACGCCCAGTACTGGAACGACGCACTGGAGCTTGGTAGATGATGGGGCCACCGATAATACCGCAGATTATGTGCAGGTGCTGTCGACGAACACTACTGCATCGGTCACCGACGAATACACCATGACAACTATTGGTGGGAACTATGCCGCTAGCCAGATTGTAGTGCGCATATACATGCAATCGACAGTCGTACAATCTACGGCGGACACTATAAGTCTAAACGCGCGCATAGGCGGTACTTTGCAGGGTGCAACAACTTGTACCCCAACGCTCAATACATGGACTGCTTGTACTGCGACCTATACCGGTAGCTGGACGGACCTGTCGACATTGCAGGTACAGATAGTGCGCAATATACAGGGTACCGGGCCGTCCAGCGGCCGGCCGGACACCGTACAGGTAGCTAACGTGTATGCCACTGTTACCTACAACGGTAGCCCAGCTGCCCCCACCCTGAACACGCCCGCCAGCGCGGCAACGGCGGTATCAACCACACCGGTATTTACACTTCGTACAACCGACCCAGATAACGACTACCTCCGCTACAAGATTTTCCTATTCCAAAGCGACTGCACTACGGCGGTGGCGACTGCCGACGAAACAGCTAGCCAAACCGGCTGGAGTGGCCAGGACCAGCAGACAAGTACGGCGTATACCGGTAACTCCGTTATTACATCGTCAACCATGGCTACGTACACCTACCAAGGCATACTTAGTGCCGGCACGACGTACTGTTGGCAAGCCCAGGCCATAGACCCCGGTGGCAGTAATAACTTTGGGCCACTGAGCGCCACACAGAGCTTTACTACCAATAACGCCCCAGCGGCACCAACACTCAACGGCCCCGCCAGCGGGGCTACAGGGGTGGCACTTGCGCCAGCCTTTACGCTGCGTACTACTGATGCCGAGAGCGACTACCTCCGCTACAAGATTTTCCTATACCAAAGTGACTGTACAACGGCTGTTGCAACTGCTGACCAAACCAGCAGCCAAACCGGCTGGAGCGGCCAGGACCAGCAAACCAGCACTGCATATACTGGCAACAGCACAATTACGTCATCCACTATGGCCACATATACTTACACCGGTACTTTGAGCCCCGGTACTACGTACTGCTGGCAAGCCCAGGCTATAGACCCCGGCGGCAGCAATAACTGGGGGGCGCTTAGTTCCACGCAGTCGTTTACGACCAATGCATCGCCTGCTGCGCCAACACTTAGCACCCCGGCCAGTGGAGCCACAGGTGTAGCTACCAGCCCCACCTTCACCCTCAGGACCACCGATGCTAATAACGATTACCTCGAATATAAGATATTTATATACCAAAGTGATTGCACCACACTTGTAGCTACCGCCGACCAAACCAGTAGCCAGACAGGCTGGAGTGGCCAGGACGCTAACGGCGGCACAGCTTACACCGGCAGTTCTGTTATCGGCTCCTCCACGCTGGCTACATATACTTTTAGCGGCACACTGTATGCGCAGCAGACGTACTGCTGGCAAGCCCAAGCTATAGACCCCGGCGGTAGCAATTCTTGGGGGCCACTGAGCGCTACGCAGTTATTCACCACCAACTCTGGCCAGACCATGGCTAGCATTAGCGGTAACACCGTCATTAAGGGCGGTACGCGCATAGGCAACTAGTTTTCAGCAGTAACGCTTATGCTACACTGGATAGAATGAAGATAGTCGTCTTATATAGGCCCAATAGTGAGCATGGCAGGGTAGTGGAGCAGTTTATACACGACTACCAGAACACGCACGGAACAGGGAAAATGGAAGTGTTAAACCTGGACAGTCGCGAAGGTACCGCTACGGCCAGCTTGTACGATGTTATGCGCTACCCCTCCATACTTGCCCTGCGCGAAGACGGCCAGCTGCTGCGCTCCTGGGAAGGCGAGCCCATGCCCCTTATGGACGAACTAGCTGCGTACGCATACTCCTAAGGCAAGTTCACATTTATCATTTTTCATTTCTCAATTACCATTTGCTATTGCGCAAATGATAAATGGCCAATGGTAAATAATTTGTTAAATGTGAAGTGTTAAATGAAAAATATATAGGTATATCCTAAATTGCTAGTACTAAATGGCTAGTTATAGTTTTACCTCTGTTATTTTGGCTTGCATTTGCTAAGCAACAGGGGTATACTGGTGCTATTCCGTTTGAGCGGCTATCAACCGCGAGGAGTGGGAAGAAAGAGTTTATCGAGTAGAGCCCACCGGCAGAGCAGCCCGTAAGATTGCGTAAGTAAGTCCCTAAACCAGGATGGTACCGTTCCCCTAAAGGAGCTCCTGGAAGAGAAGGGGCTTTTTTATTACCTTAAAGGTTAGAAGGGAAAAGAGCAGCCCGAGATGCGGATTCATTCCGCACCCGGCGCGACGAGAAAAACCGTAGGTTTGTCTCAGTTAGCGAAGCATCATGAAATTCCAAAAGAACACCCGCCGCAAAGCCATCGAGTACGAAAAGGACCTAGTAAAGTACTGGCAAGACAACAAGACGTTTGAAAAAAGCGTAGAAATGCGGCCAGCTACAGATAGCTATGTGTTTTACGATGGGCCGCCATTTATAACAGGGGTGCCACACCACGGCACATTGCTTAGCTCCATCATCAAAGACGCCGTGCCACGCTACTGGACCATGAAGGGCAAGCGGGTTGAACGGGTGTGGGGCTGGGACTGCCACGGCCTGCCCGCCGAGGTATACACCGAACGCCAGCTGGGCATACAAGATAGGCGAGACATCGGCACCAAAATATCGCTGGAGGAATACATAAAAGCCTGCCGCGAAAACATGGTGCAGACCGGCAATGCCTGGGAAGACACTATTAACCGTATTGGCCGCTGGGTGGACTTTAAGGGCGCCTACAAAACTATGGACAAAGACTACATGGAGAGTGTGTGGTGGGCGTTCAAAAAGCTGTACGACGAAGGCAAGATATATGAGGGTGAAAAGGTGCTGCTGTACTGCACCCGCGACGCCACTCCGCTATCTAAAGCCGAAGTCGCTATGGATAACAGCTACCAGGATGTGACCGACCCCTCGGTGTACGTAAAGTTCAAACTCAAGGATGAAGATGCCTACTTGTTAGCCTGGACGACTACACCGTGGACCTTGCCAGCCAACACCGCAACGGCGGTAAACGAAAAGGAAACCTATGCCGAAGTCGAAGTGGACGGGCAAAAGCTGATACTGGCCGAAGCGCTGGTACCGAAAGTTTTGACGGATGAAAAACACCAGCCGCTGGAGTATAAGGTGCTACGGACATTCAAGGGGAGCGAACTTGTGGGCAAGAGTTATGAGCCTTTGTTCGAAGACAGGGGCGAGAATGCGCATAAGGTGTGGGCGGCTGACTATGTAACGCTCGAAGACGGCACCGGCCTAGTGCACCTGGCTCCGGCCTACGGTGAAGAAGACTACACACTCAGCAAAGAAAAGGGCTTCCCGCTGGTAAACAACATAGACGATAATGGTTTCTACACCGAAGGACCCTGGAAGGGCCAAAATGTGTGGGAAGCAAATAAGAAGATTGCCAAGGCGATGCATCAAGCTGCAACTGAGCCCACGGCCTTGGATGCAGTGCAAGGAAGCGGCGAAGTAGCGGATGGAGCGGTACAAAGCGTACCGCGAGAGAGCAACGCAGCGGCTGACACAGCAATGCGCCAAGAGAGCCAGCAGAACGGCGGCTCTGCCGACGAGTCGGATGGCTGGTGGCGTGGCTCAGTTTGGAAAATTGAGTATATACGGCACAGTTACCCGCACTGCCACCGCTGCGGCACGAAGCTCATGTACCGGGCGCACCCCAGCTGGTTTATGGACATAGCCGGACAGCGCGAAGCCATGCTGGCCGAAAACGGCAACGTCAACTGGTTCCCCGAGCATATAAAAAACGGGCGTTTTGCCAAAACGGTTGCTAGCGCGCCGGACTGGAACCTTAGCCGCGACCGCTTTTGGGCCACGGCACTTCCGGTATGGAAGGGGACTGACAAAGACAGCAACGAATTCGTGAAAGTTGTGGGTAGCTACGCCGAGCTAAAAGAACTGTCTGGCGTTGAGCTGGAAGATTACCACCGGCCATGGGTGGATGACGTTAAGTTTACGGTTGATGGCGTTGAATACAGCCGCATCGACAAGGTCATGGATAGCTGGTTCGAAGCCGGCAGCATGCCATACGCCCAGTTCCACTACCCGTTCGAAAACGTCGAGAAGTTCGAACAGAACTTCCCGGGCGACTTTATAGCCGAATATGTGGGGCAGGTGCGTGCGTGGTTCTACTACTTGCATGCTCTGAGTGTAGGCCTATGGGGCAAAAAC
>DASSKV010000078.1:0-4040 GCA_035690125.1 Saccharimonadales bacterium (SeqCode)
GGATAGGTGCGCCCTGGCAGTATCATTACCGGAGCTGGTTCACCCGTGTTTCTGTTGGCCATATGCTTTGCAAAGAAGTCGGTATCGATAGTTGCACTACTAATAGTTACGCCTATCTCTGGAATATCCTCCCGAATATCCTCAACCAACCCAAGCATAAAGTCCATCGGCATGCTTCGCTCATGGGCTTCATCCAGTATTAGACGGTCGCCGGGGCGCAAGTTCCCGCGGTTCATATCGTTGAACAGTACCCGCTCGACAACATATATAAGTCGTGCCTCCGGTGGACAGTCAGAATCTTCCTCGTCCCCCGTAATATAGCCAGCGAGGCGGGCGTACTTCGGACCAAGTGTTTGACGGGCATATTCCATGAGGTTTCTAGCCGCCACTTTCCGCGGTTGAGTCACGAATATGCGGGGCGTACCATCCTCCAAATGGTATATTCCTAGCTGGCTACTCTTGCCAGAGCCTGTTGCACTACTTACGACTAAAGTTGGATTGAGCTCAGCTGTCTTCAAGTAGGCTTCACGGTACGGGCCAACTGGGAGATTTGGATTGCCTAAGCGGTAATATGCTGGCTCTCCAAATGAATGTTCGGCATCGGCTATGCGTCGAAATTCGTTTGTCAGCGCAGATTGAGGAGTTGGAAAGGCGGCGCTTGGATGCCATTGGGCAGGCCATTCTTGGAGCGGTAAATCTTCAAAAGTAAGACGTTGGAAATCGGGATTTGTGAAGTCATGAACAAAAGGTTGTAGGCTGGGGTCGTAACTTGCGGCTTCGAAGTTACGCTTCATAGCACTAGTTCTTTCCAACCCCTGTTAGTTTCATCTCTTCCCTCTCTGTTTCACGATTTTACCTCTTGGTTTTCGTCGCTAATTTTAGTGTAGCGCTTTTTTTATAAAACGCCATATGTAATGCTTGTGTTTTTTGTCACTAAATAAACAACTGTTTAGAAGAGTTTGAAAACCACTGACCCCAGGGCAAAAATAAGGCCAATCCCCACAGCACCGACAGCAATACCCAGCAGCAATAGCACAACATCACTAAATATGAGCGATAGCGCTATGATTACCACGCCCAGGGACGGCAAGGTGTCCAGGCCAGAGAACGGAGGTGCCACGAAAGCAGCAAGCGTAAAAACAAATGTGCATAACCCTATGAACGGCACTGTATAGGTACTGCCCATAAACTTTTCGCCTCGCAAACGCGCAAAGCGTTCAAACCAGCGGATAACACCTATGAGCTTTGCCATCAGCTTGCCACGGGCAAAACCAGCCAACGACTTATTGCGCCAGCGCTTGGGCAGCCAAATAGTGGTGCGCCCAGCGATGAGCTCTAGGGATAGCAGCATAGTGATGATTTCAAACACATGGGTGAGGCCGCCGGTAGGTGCTGGCAATGCCGGAACTGCCATAAGCAGCAGAATGATAATTGCAAAGGTGTCTTTAGAAAAATCAGTGGATAGACTGTTGAGGGTTTTAGGACCCTCGCCTTTTGCCCACGCTTGGAGCTCTTGGCTGAATTTGCGCACTGTCGTCATACCTTAACTCTAACAGAACTAATAATATCCGTAGGTGTAAGCATAAGAATTAATACCATACTATTGACTTCTTAGCAATTCGGTGTACAATGCAACTCAAATTGAGAGGCACCGAAATGTATAATTTCTTCGTTCTAGGGCTCATACCCGGCACAAACATACAAATAAGCTTCACTATGTGGCTGGAATCGGTCATGCTGTTTTGTATGTCCGCGTACTTGGCACACCACGTACTTCGCCGCCGAGCCTACACTAGCGAAATTGTGCCTACCATAGGCACAGAGTTTATTGCTCAGCCTCTGCCGGTACTATGGACATTCCGTATAGCTCTAGCTCTTCTAGCAGATAACGCTGCGCATCTGTTACATTCCCTGCGGCCAGGGTCTGCAGCCGAGCAAGATAGCCTGCCAGCCGACTACTAGTACCGCCAGCAAACAACTTACTCTGTACAAACGCGTCCCACTTGACCCGCTCTTCGGTAGTCAAAGCTTGCGGGTAATTACGCGCCTTATATAAGGGGAGTAATGCGTCCAACCGGTTGTCATGGAAGCCAAGGTTGAGGCCAGATAGCTCATCTGGTTTAGCGCCGCGCACAACGCGCATCAGGTCTTTATCGTGTCTGTCAAAGAAGTTATCGTACAGTTTACCGTCCACTGTCGTTTCATCCCCCACGAGTGCAGTCTGTAGCTTTTCGCGCTCCGCATCCATAAGGGCAACCGCTTTAAACAGTTTTACGACGAATGGCTGCGGGTCTTTTAGTAGTTTGGCCATATTGGCTTGGATATCAGCCCGGCTAAGCTGCAGCCGCTTTAGGACTTCCTCGTCCTTTACTACACCTTCTACCACGGCCGGACAGCGGTTGTACTTCAGGGTTTTTACCGGCAACCGCGTTTCGGTGGAATCTTTCTTCCACTTCCATTTTTCTACTAATTCTTCGACACTCATGGAAAGGTATGGAGCTGGGTCATAGCGGAGGTCGTACACCAGCGCATAGTCCTGCTCGGAGTGGCGCCCTAGCAGGATAGCAGCGCTCGTGTGCAGGTACTCTCCAGGGTAACGGCCAGAGGTATACATGAACGGCTTGCCGCTATCCACTATGGCTTTTACTTTTTCTTTCTTTCGGTTTTGCAACAGATATTCAAATAAGTCCTTTTGCTTTTCACGGATGAGTTTGGCCACGGCAATAGTAGCATATACGTCATTGAGGGCATCGTGCGCCTTTTCGTGGTCCAGTTTATTTACTTTGGTCAGGTACTCCAGCCGGTTGCTAGGTTTGCCGTCGGGAGCAAAGGGCCACTCTATACCTTCCGGGCGTAGCGCCCGGGTCATGCGTACTACATCCAGCAAGTCCCAGCGGCTGCACCCGCCCTGCCATTGCCATTCGTAGGCATCGTAAAAGTTACGGTAGTGCAGGAAACGCATAAACTCATCGTCAAAGCGAATGGTGTTGAAACCCATAAATATAGTGTCATCCTGCACCACTTCGTCATAAAAATACTTTAGGAACTCCGCCTCTGTAAGCCCCTCAGTAAGTGTCTGCTGTGGTGTTATGCCCGTTATAAGCACCGCATCCGGGTCGGGCAATACATCTGGTGTGAGCTTTATAAACACATTTACCGGCTCACCAATGGGGTTCAGGTCCATATCGGTCCGCTGCCCGGCAAACTGCATTATGCGCGCATCCTTCGGGCTAAACCCAGAAGTCTCAAGGTCATAAAAGAAAAAACTGGCAGCCATGGTAGCTACCAGTGTAACAAACTAAAGTATGCAGCTCTTATATTTTTGTTGTTTTAGGCGCGTCTACAGATAGTGTAATTAGGCTTTTAATTGGGCGCTTAAGTGCTTTAGAAATTAGAGAACGCTTCAATAACTCCACACTTGCCTGGTAGACAGTTCCATTTTCAGCCAGTACCGTACCTTTAACTGAGTGGCCACACGTGAGGTCATCGGGACCTGACATGCGCGTCTGTATGTCTTCATGGCGGGCATATAGCATGCCGATAGTACCTAGTTTAAGGGTTATAGTGGGGTCTATAGACTCGCCGGTATTAGCTGCACGGGTTGCCTGGTTATAATAAGCATCCAACCTGTTCGCCTCGGAAGGCTCAACTTCTGCAACAAGGCTTACCGATACGACTTCCCCATTACTGGAGCGGTTGGCATAAATGGGCGTGGCTAAATCACTCATGATGGGACTATTTTACAGTATTATAACGCTTATGTCAATAGCTAAAGCTGCCGTGGTCGCCTATACGGATGGTTTGGCCGGGTAGTACATCCTGGCGTAACAGTTCGTGCATTATGCCCATCTTTTTCATGATGTCGCGCAGGCGCTGCACAGCTTCGTCGTTAGTAAAGTCAGTGCGCTTAGCGAACTGCTCTATCTTTGGTCCGGTAATTACAAAAGCTTCACCATCTTTAACAGCCTTCCACTGCCCTGTCGTATCGGTTAGCGTAATTACCGGTATACCAGTCTTTTCGGCTTGCTTTTCGGCCTTGG
>DASSKV010000079.1:0-9575 GCA_035690125.1 Saccharimonadales bacterium (SeqCode)
TTCGATAATGCAGTTAAATATACTGACAATGGCAAGGTAACAATCGGGCTCACTGGCGACAACCAGGTGGTACAATTTTACGTCCGCGATACCGGCCCAGGCATACCAGCAGAGGACATCCCACACCTGTTCCAAAAGTTCTACCGGGTCGACAACTCAACCACCCGTACCATCGGTGGTACGGGGCTTGGGCTATTCATATGCCGCAAGATAGTTGAACTTTACCAGGGGCGTGTCTGGGTAGAGAGTGCGGTGGGCAAGGGCAGTACATTCTTTATAAACCTACCGCGGCTTTCTACGGCTGAGGCTGCACAGCAGCAAGCACAGGAGGCCCAAAAGGCCGAGCTACAGCCAATAACATCTTTGGTAGGTTCATGATACAATGAGCGTAAAGCATAAGCATATAGTTATAACAGGGGCATAACGATGGCAAAAATCCTATTGGTCGAAGACGACAACAACTTACGGGAAATCTACGAGGCACGCCTCCAGGCCGAGGGCTACGAAATAGTTTCCGCCAACGATGGCGAGGCGGCGCTCGTTGTAGCCAAAAGTGAAAAGCCCGACCTGGTCATTTCCGATGTCATGATGCCCAAAATCAGCGGTTTCGAAATGCTCGACATATTGCGTAACACCCAAGGCCTCGAAGATGTCAAAGTCATTATGCTTACCGCCCTGGGCCAAGCAGACGACCAAGCCCGCGCCAACAAGCTCGGTGCCGACCGCTACCTAGTAAAATCGCAAGTTACACTCGAAGATATCGTAAAAGTATCGCACGAACTGCTAGAAGGCAGCGCACCAGCCGCCACGTCGTCAACAGATGCTACTGAACCCTCGCAGGCAACAACCGCCACGGCGGCCGAAGAACCGGTAGCCGCAACCCCAGTACCAGAACCAGTTCCTGCCGTACAGACTATACCCGTGTCTGCTCCACCGGCCGAGGACGCCATACCAGCTCCGGCTCCTGCAGAGCCAGCTGTCACCACGGATAACACACCAGTATCACTTCCAGATGTTCCGGTGGCCCCCGCACCAGAACCAGTTGCCCCTTCAGTAAACCCAGCACCACCTGTCGTCCAGCCAAGCACCCCTGAACCACCGACCGCCTCCGCGCCAGTGACCGCACAACCAACCCCTACAGTAGTACCGAGTGAAGCACCCACAGCCTCCAGCGAGGAGTCAGCAGTAGAAGAACAAATACAAGACTTTATAAGCAATCAACCGGCCGAACCACCGGCCGCCGTAGACCCCCAGCCAACCCCAGATGCCCCAACCGAACCCGATGTCACTACCCCTGAAACTCCTACTGAACCTTCGGTAACACCCGCAGCCAACACCACCGAAGCAGCCGACCAGGCAGTGCTCGATAGCGCCGTTGATACCATTGTGGCTAATGGCAACGCTGAAGCCGCAGGCACTACTGTCCCGACACCACCGGTAATTACTGTCGAGCCGCCGGCACAGCGCCTTACCCCCCCAGAGCAACAAGCAGAAGAAACCACTAACGACAGCGCCCCAGTCGCACACAAAAAGGTCATAAAGCCGCTAGACAGCCAGCCAGGTAAAAGTCTAGATGAGCTGTTAGCAAACGAGGAGGCCAACACGCCGCCACCGCCACCGCAACCCGTACTGGGTGACGTGAGCACACCAACGCCAGCCGCACCAGCAATAGATGAAGACCAGCCTGCTGGAGCAGCAGCTCCACCACCCCATGTTGCCGGTACCGTCATCGACCCAGATGGCAACCACATCGACCCGAACAACATCGCGTTGTAGAAGGCAGTAATTAGCAACTAGAAAATAGTATGGAGCCTCAGCCTCTTAGCTATTTCCTACTTTCTAATTCCTAGTTACTATTAACGTATGAGGATAAACAAATTCGTCGCTCTTGCGACAGGCATGGGCCGCCGTGCGGCAGATACCGCCATAACAGAGGGCAGGGTACTAGTGAATAATGAGCTGCCCGCGTTTGGGTACGAAGTCCGCACAGATGACGTTGTCTCCCTAGATGGGCAGGCAATTTCAGCCGACGCAAGTACTGTCACCATCTTACTCAACAAACCGGTGGGCTACGTGGTCAGCCGCGAAGGGCAGGGCAGCAAAACCATTTATGATCTGCTGCCCACGGAATACCACAGCCTAAAGCCTGTTGGCCGCCTCGACAAAGATTCCTCTGGCTTATTATTACTTACCAATGATGGGGCACTAGCAAATGAGCTCACACACCCTCGATATACTAAAACCAAAGTCTACGAAGTGGAGCTAGATAAGCCATTAGCACCGCTTCATCAACAGATGATAAGCGACCACGGCATTCAGCTCGAGGATGGTCCAAGTAAGCTCCAACTAGAAAAAATGGATGATAATAAAATGTGGCGAGTAACGATGCAAGAAGGCCGCAACCGCCAAATCCGCCGCACCTTTGCCCCCCTAGGCTACACCGTAACCAAACTCCACCGCACCCACTTCGGAAGCTATACATTAGGCAATCTAAAGGCCGGAGCCTATAGGATTACAGAATAGAAAAATATTCTGTCAATATTTTGCTCTTTTGTCAATGTCGCTTATCTGTTAAAATGTAGTAAATGGCAGTAAAGTTACCGATTGTGGCGATAGTGGGACGGGCGAACGTGGGCAAGTCCAGCTTGTTCAACGCGATTTTAGATAGGCGCGAAGCGATTGTGGCGCGCGAAGCCGGTACAACCCGCGACAGCATTAGTGCCAAGGCCGAGTACGAAGAAAAACAGTTCTGGCTTGTGGACACCGCCGGCGTGAAAGACCCGGAGGATGAGTTTGAGTTCACCATACAGGAACAGATAGCCCAGGCAGCAGACAGCGCCGACATCATATGGGTTGTCGTGGAGGCCAATGTAGCCATAAGCGATGAAGACCGCCGCGTAGCCCGCATGGCACTTAAAAGCCAAAAGCCCGTGTTTTTGGTAGTCAACAAGGTAGACCAAGCCCGCAAGGAAGACCTCAGCCATTTTGAACGCCTGGGCATTAAGCCCATCATCTACACTGCCGTACCGCAAGGGGAGGGCATAGAGTTTCTACTAGACCAGCTGGTAAAGGTTATACCCGATGCCCACGAGGAAGAGGACGACAACCGCCTACACATAGCCATCCTTGGCCGCCCAAACGTAGGCAAGTCACAGCTGTTCAACACCCTGGCCAAAAAGCAGCAAGCGATTGTAGCTGACAGGGCAGGCACTACCCGCGACATTAACCGCGCCGTAGTGCGCTACAAAGGACGCGAGGTAGAGCTCATGGACACAGCCGGTATACGCCGCAGCGGTAAAATAGAAGTCGGCATAGAACGGTTCAGCGTACTGCGCGCATTAAGTGCTATAGAACAGGCCGATGTGTGTTTGCTGCTTATGGACGTGAATGAGTTAAACGTAGCCCTCGACCAAAAGATAGCCGGCATGATTAAGGAGGCGGGCAGGGGGCTAATACTGGTAGTGAGCAAGTGGGACGCTGCCGAGGAAAAAGACGCCTTTACCCGCGATGCGTTGGCACCGCAAATAGCCGCCACCTACGACTTTGTACCTTGGGCACCGCTAGTCTTTACCAGCGCCGTAACAGGGCAGAATGTGACCAAGCTGTTCGACCTAGCTCAAGAGATTGACGAAGAGCGCCACAAACGGCTGCCTACTACCGAGCTCAACAAGTGGCTACGCAAAGTAGTTGATACCCACCCACCGGCAGGGCTCAAAAACCGCGCACCCAAGCTCAACTATATGGTTCAAGAACACGATAACCCCATACCGGCTTTCAAAGTGTTCGGTAGCCACACCAAGTTCGTCCACTGGAGCTATAAGCGCTACATGGAGAAGGCCCTGCGGGAAGCCTACGGGTTTGCTGGTACGCCCTTGCAGCTATGGTTCATAGAAAAGCACATAACCCACAAGCACGGGGTTAGCCCCACCAAAGGCAAGGCGCTGCCACCCAGGAAGGTATCCAAGTAATATGGGTTGGTTGCAAAAACGTGTCCAAACCACCGAAGCAACCGGATTTTACACCGTTGGGCAAAATAAAAACATCCTGCTTGTAGGCCTAGGAAACCCCGGCAAAGAGTACGACCTTACCCGGCACAATGTTGGTTTCCAGTGCCTAGACTACTTTGTAGATAAAACAGATGAGATGGACGGCTGGATAGACAAGAAAGATCTGAAGTGCCTCATGAGCAGCGGCCGGGCGGGGGAGAACCGCGTCATAGCCATCAAACCCACCACATTCATGAACCTCAGCGGCGAGGCGGTGCAGGCCACAGCTGCATTTTATAAAATCCCCACGGCAAACATCTTGGTCATCCACGATGAGCTGGACATAGACTTCGGCCAAATCCGCACGCGCGTGGGCGGTAGCAGCACGCATAACGGCATTAAAAGCGTTACCCAGCACCTCGGCGAAAACTACGGCCGCGTACGCATAGGCGTAGGGCCTAAAAAACCCACCAAAATGGACGGCGCGGACTTCGTGCTTCAGAAATTTTCAACCGAAGAGCAAGCCCAACTACCCAACCTCTATAAAGAGGTAAACGCCATCCTAACCGAATACCTTTACGGCGGCCAGCTCCCGCACGAAACCCGCAGCTTCTTGGTCTAGGGCTTGCGTGCAATGATTGCAACTCTGGAGTTAAGTAACTCTTGGTTGTCAAAGTAGGTTGGGCGTTGATGCACTTCGTCATAACTTAGTACCCGCCAACCAGCAGCTTCATACGAATGTCGAAGCTCACCAGGCTTAAAGCAATGCTGTTGGTTTCGAATATCAACTGAATGATGGTCAGCTAAATAGCCCGTTACCACATGCAATCCTTTCGATGTTGTGACAGCTCGGGCAGTTTCAAGTACATTGCGGCTATCATATTTTGGCATCATGTGTAGAACTTCGTTTGCCAATACTACCTGGAAGCGACTCCTAAAAGGCAGTTCGCGTATATCTCCAACCACATAATTACAGTTATAGCCTCTACTCAGATGTTTCGCAGCCAGAGCTTCTTCAAAGTCATTGGTTATTCCTATTACTACATGTCCAAGGCCGGCCAAGAAGCGCGCATTTCTACCTGTGCCACAACCTAGATCCAACACACTCGCTTGAACCATCTCATCGCAAAGCAACCCACCAAACTCTTTAATATGCGGTAGTGGCGGGTGAGGGTGTAATAACTCCGGATTAATATTTGGGGCGGTGCTTTTCATAAATAAATATTATAACTAAAATCGGCCTACAGAGGGGGTGGGCACCGCTGTAGGCCGATTTCAGGGGAGAATCGAGATTCTCCCCACCTCCCTTCAAGTCCCACCCGATGAAACATCAGCACCGAAAAATATAAGGTGTGTGTCTTCCACTTTCGAAAAAGCAGAAACCATTTAGGCTCATACCATTTGGGTTGGTCCACCGTTACCGGGGTCCCCATGGAAAACAAGTTTTCTATGGGGCAACTTAAAGGGGTTAGTATGCTTTAGAGCGCTTGCCGGCCGAAGCCAGCGTGCACAAAGAGATAAGTGGAGGGTAACAACTTGTTCTATGGCGCGTTCTAAAGCAATCTAACGTAATGTTAGAATTGGGGGTATAAGGTGCGTAAGAACTCCTTTCGGAGACTTACAAGTTGCTATTCTATCAAATTTGTGTCCTCGTGTCAATAGTGTAAAATGTTTTCAATGGATGTCAACACGCTCACGCTTAAAAACAAAGGTATACCTATGCGTTTGCAGCGCATACCCGCACCACCAAAGCAACTCTTCCACAGAGGGACGAGCTTAGAAGCCTTGCTAGAACGGCCCTGCGTAGCCATAGTCGGTAGCCGCGGCGTCTCTGCATATGGCACGCAGGTTACCCGCAAGCTGGCCGGCAAGCTGGCAGAGCAGGGGATAGTCATAATAAGCGGCCTGGCGCTTGGGGTAGATGCGCTTGCGCACCAAGCCGCACTCGACGCTGGCGGCCTAACTATAGCCGTGCTGCCCAGCAGCGTAGAAAAGCCTTACCCAGCGACCAATAGGCAGCTAGCCGAAAAGATTTTGCAGCAGGGCGGGGCGCTGGTTAGCGAATACCCGGCAGGACCCTTCGACAATAGCTTCAAGTCGAATTTTGTCGCCCGTAACCGTCTGGTTGCAGGGTTGGCGGATGGACTCCTAATTACAGAGGCCGCGGAGCAGAGCGGCAGTCTGCACACCGCCAATTTCGCGCTTAACCAAGGCAAACTGGTCATGGCCGTACCCGGTAACATAACTAGCCCCGGCTCGGCGGGCACGAACAACCTTATAAAAGCCGGTGCCACACCTGTCACATCCTATCAGGACGTCCTCCACGCCATGAAGCTGGTAGAGCACGCCACTGCCGCCCAAGACGTTCGCGGCAGCAACGTACACGAACAAAAGCTCCTTGACCTATTACTTAGCGGCATGAACGACGGTGAAATGCTGCTCAAAAACAGCGAGCTAGACATAAGTTTATTCAACCAAACGCTAACAATGCTCGAAATAACTGGCAAAATCCGTAGCCTAGGCGCGAACCAGTGGGCCATTTACTAATAATCGAGGTGCGCACCGCAGTTCCTGACAATGGAAGTTTCAAATGCTACACTGAATGTGATGAAGCTTATGATTTGGATAGGCATAACCGCTGGTGGGCTCGTTGGGAGCTGGCTGGGTGGACTTATGGACCACGGCAACTGGCTGGGCGGCTGGAGCATACTGCTCGGTGGCGTCGGCTCCTTGGCAGGTGTATGGGTTGGCTACAAAGTCGGCAAGCAGTATTTCTAGCCTACTCATATATATAAAGTTGCATTCCCAAGGCATATGCGCTTAAGATATACCGTATGCCTAAAAACCTTGTGATTGTGGAAAGCCCGGCCAAAGCTAAGACTATAGAGAAGTTCCTGGGCAAAGATTATACCGTCCGGAGCAGCTTTGGACATATCCGGGACTTGCCTAAAAAGGGCCTAAATATCGACCTCGAAAACAATTTTGAGCCGAATTATGAAATAAGCAGTGACAAAAAGAAAGTCATAGCCGACCTCAAAAAAGCAGCCAAGGATGCCGAAGTCTGGCTAGCCAGCGATGAAGACCGCGAAGGCGAGGCCATAGCCTGGCACCTGACCCAGGCGCTCAAGCTTGACCCCAAGAAAACCAAGCGCATAGTATTCCACGAAATAACCAAGACAGCCATAGAAGCTGCTATACAAAAACCACGCACAGTGGACATCAACCTCGTAGATGCCCAGCAAGCCCGCCGCGTTCTGGACCGCCTGGTAGGCTACGAACTCAGCCCAGTACTCTGGAAAAAGGTGCGCACGGGCTTAAGCGCTGGCCGAGTACAGTCTGTAGCCGTCCGCCTGATAGTAGAGCGCGAACGCGAAATTACCGAGTTCAATGCACAGAGCTCATTTAAGGTAACGGCAGTGTTCGAAACCGGCGGGCACGAGCTGCCGGCGGAACTTTCTGCCAAGCTCGATAGCGTCGAGACTACCGAAAAGTGGCTGCAGCACGTCATACCGGCTACGTACAAGGTTAGCGACATATCCCAGAAGCCCGGTAGCCGCAGCCCGGGGGCACCATTTACCACCAGCACCTTACAACAAGAGGCCTCGCGGCGTTTGGGCTACAGCGTGCGCCAGACCATGACGCTGGCCCAGCGCCTATACGAAAGCGGCCATATAACTTACATGCGTACTGATAGCACTACCCTCAGCAGCCAAGCCCTCGGCGCCGCGGAAAGCTACATAACTACCCAGTTTGGCAAAAACTACCACAAGCTGCGCCAGTTTAAGACCAAAAATGCCAGCGCCCAGGAAGCCCACGAAGCCATTCGGCCAACCGACTTCAACAAGCAAGAAGCCGGCAGCGA
Organism: Saccharimonadales bacterium (SeqCode); assembly: GCA_035690125.1. Taxonomy (GTDB): domain Bacteria; phylum Patescibacteriota; class Saccharimonadia; order Saccharimonadales; family UBA4665; genus DASSKV01. The sequence continues at coordinate 7,849 of DASSKV010000079.1, forward strand.
CGACCAGCAGCGCAAGCTATATAACCTCATATGGCGCCGCGCCCTCGCCAGCCAAATGGCCGAGGCCAAGATAGAAAAATCAGAGATAGCCATAGCCATCAGCAATAAAAAAGAACTATTCCTGGCAAAGGGGGAAGTCCTGCAGTTTGATGGCTTTATGAAAGTCTACGGTGGCGCCAAGGACGATGTCATCCTCCCGGCCGTAAAAGTGGGCGACGTACTAACTATGCAGCAGATGAGCGCCCTAGAGACCTTTAGCCGGCCCCCAGCCCGTTACAGCGAAGCGTCGCTAGTGCGCAAACTAGAAGAGCTTGGCATCGGCCGCCCCAGCACCTACGCACCAACCATCTCTACCATCCAGACACGTGGTTACGTAGAAAAACGCGACCTTGAGGGGCAGGAACGGGAAGTGACAGAACTGCTTTTGCAGCAGTCAAAAGTCGAAACCCGCAAGTCTAAAGTGACCTATGGTGCCGATCGGGCAAAGCTTGTGCCAACCCCTATAGCAGAGGTTACAACCGACTTCTTGGTCAAGCATTTCCCAAGCATTGTCGACTATGACTTTACGGCTAACGTGGAGGCAGATTTTGACCACGTGGCAGAAGGCAAACAGAGTTGGCAGAAGATGATAGCCGGCTTTTATAAAGATTTCCACCCACTTGTTGAGCAGTCCGCCGATATTTCACGCCAAGAGGTGTCGCAAGCCCGGCTTGTTGGCAACGACCCCAAAACCAGCAAGCCCATTTATGCCCGCTTTGGCCGTTATGGGCCTATGCTGCAGATGGGCGAGGCCGAGGACGATGCCAAGCCAGATTTTGCCCCCTTACCGAAGGGAGCTACTCTAGACACCGTCACTTTAGAGCAAGCACTTAAGATGTTCGAACTACCGCGCGTAGTCGGCACCACCGAAGATGGCCAGGACATAAAGGCCAACATCGGCCGCTTTGGACCCTATGTGCAGGTAGGTAAGACATTTGTATCCATAAAACCACTCGACCCGCACACCATAACAGAGGCGGAAGCGCGTAAACTATACGCGGAAAAGCTAGCTAAGGACGCTGCCAAAAACATTCAGGAGTTTCCAGGCGGTATAAAGGTGCTGAACGGCCCGTACGGCCCCTATGTAACAGATGGCAAAAAGAACGCCCGGATATCTAAAAAGCAAGACCCTAAGAAGTTAACAGAGATAGAGGCTAAAGCCCTCCTTGAGGCCGCCCCAGCAAAGGGCAAAAGCCGGCGCAATTTCCGCCGCAAAAAAGCCTAAACTAACCCTTTACTGCTATTTTCCACAGTTGCTCTCTAGGGCAGGGGATTATATAGCAACATTTTTACAACATGTTCTACGCAAAGTCGTCTATTTAGTGCTACAATTAACGTAATAAACCAATACGTTTGACTTTTAAAAACATACGTTTTATAATTGTATTAACTAACCTATTAGACAGGGAAGAACATAGCAATGGCAGAGACCACCACCGAAGCTGCACTTTCGACCGAACAACTGGTAAATGACGTGCTTGCCACTATAGACCGCGAACGAGAACGCGAGATTGTTGCGCGCCGTTTTGGCCTATTTGACCGCAAGGAAACTCTCGAGCAGATCGGTGAGTTACTAGGTATCACTCGCGAACGCGTCCGCCAGCTAGAGAAGGCAGCTATTACGCGGCTGCGGCACAGTGCAGAGCAGGGTGAGTTACCGCTATTGGCCGAGGTTGAAGAGCAGTTTA
>DASSKV010000080.1:0-2143 GCA_035690125.1 Saccharimonadales bacterium (SeqCode)
AATAAATGCTGCCCACCTGATAAATAACGAGCCGTTTATTTACACGTATGCCGATGATTTTGTTGACGCGAGCCCGAGCCGTTTTAAGCAACTTTTGGCTGTACATGAAAAATATGGTGGTTCAGTATTGACCTGTGTGCCCCGTGACAACCCCGGCGACTATGCCAGGTTCGGTTACGTTGGTGGTAACCAAATTGACAATGGCGTTATTGATATTATGACCATTGTTGAAAAGCCTGGTACGAAAGAAGCTTCGCCCTCCAGCAACGCTACTGTTAGTGGCTATGTGCTGGACGCTGCAATTTTGGATTATCTGCAGCAGCAAGTAGAAACATACGACGGGCACGGAGAGTTTCGCATTCAAGATGCCATGCAGAGTATGATCGAAGATGGCCACCATATATATGGCTGTGAAATCCAAAACGGTACCCACTATGATACAGGTGATAAGCTCGAATACCTCAAAACGGTGTTTGACTTTGCAATGCGCCGCAGCGACATAGGTCCGGAGCTAGCAGAACATTTGCGAAATAAATTACTTTAGCGCTCCAAAATAGTTGTATACTAACACTATGAGTACTGTTGATAGCGTTTTTCTTATCATTACCGGCTGCGCTATAAGCCTCTTTTTCCTGCTAGGCGCTGTCGTGCTAGTTTACGTAATCAAACTTGTTAAAAGCGTGAAGCGTGTGGTGGAACGCGCCGAAGATGCTATAGATTCTGTCGAAGCTGCCTCTGAAACCATTAAGAACATAGGCCAGAATGCCAGCGGGCCGATGGCCGTGTTTAAACTCGTTAAAAACATCGTAAATTTAATGAACCGCCATAAGTAACAGTAAAGGAGGGGCGACCGTGGGTAAGGCAAAAAAACTGGCAATCGGGGCAGCAGTTGCAGGAGCTGCAGGTTATGTAGCGGGCTTATTGACGGCGCCCAAGAGCGGACGTGAAACACGCGAGGACATCAAGCAAGCTGCAGGACAAGGTATAACTGAGGCCGAAAAGCAACTAAAGAACTTGCACACAGATCTTGGCAAGGCGGTTGACGAAGCCAAAAACCGCGGCGAAGAACTAGGCGGCAAGGCCCAGAAAGAGCTGAAAGATTTAGCTGATAAAGCTAAAGATACTAAAGAAAAAGTCCGTGAAGTGTTGAGTGCTATCCACGAAGGCGATGCTAACGACAAAGACCTTAAGAGTGCTGTGGCAGATGCGAAGCATGCGCTTGACCACCTAAAAGATTATCTGAAAAAGTAGGAGGGCAATAGTCTCGGTGTATTTTGGGCGCTGAACTGCGCTTCGCTGCTCACGTACCATAAAGTACGCTGCGCTGCGGTGCTCGCTCATCATCCCAAACTGCACTCGAGCACTATCACTCTTGAGTGTGAATTAATTGAGCCTTATCGTAGAATTGTCCAGATTTTATGGCAAAGCTAGTGGTATAATTAGCTAATAGCTTAAACGCTAGAGGGTAAAGATTTTGGCGGCAAACAAACAGCTTACAAGCTCGGACTATGTCCACTTGCATAATCATACACAATATAGCTTGCTGGATGGCCTGACAAAGGTGCCGGCGCTTATAAGCTACGTCAAAACCAGTGGCATGGAAGCGGTCGCCATGACTGACCATGGCACGCTCAGCGGTGCGATTGAATTCTACAAGGCTGCTTCAGACCAAGGCGTGAAGCCAATCATCGGTATGGAAACATACATTGCAGCCCGTACGCTCTACGACAAAGACCCAGGCAAGGACAAGCCAAACTTCCACCTCATACTGCTGGCCATGAACAACGAGGGCTACCGTAACCTTATGAAGCTGAGCAGTGTCGCTAACCTGGAAGGGTTTTACTACAAACCACGCATAGACCACCAGCTGCTTGAAAAATATAGTGCCGGCCTGATTGTCTTAAGTGGTTGTATCGGTGGCGAAGTCGGCGATCTGTTGCGCAATGAGCAGTACGATGAAGCCAAAAAGGTCGCTACGTGGTACAAAAGCGTGTTCGGCGACCGTTACTATATAGAGGTACAGGACCATGGCCACTCCGAGCACCGAAGCAAATGGATTGAGCAAGAGGCGGTCAATAAGCAACTGCTAAAGCTGGGCAAGGAACTGGACATCCCCTGCGTGGTTACCTGCGACGCCCACTAT
>DASSKV010000081.1:0-8174 GCA_035690125.1 Saccharimonadales bacterium (SeqCode)
GGTCTTCACCCTTGTCGACAAGCTCATTCATGCCATCGATAGGTGCAAAGTCGGTCATGCCCATAGAAAGGCCGGAAATAGTTGCGTAGGCAAAACCGAGGTCCTTTAGGTTGTCGGCAATTTCGGCAGTTTTTTCTTGGCCAAACTGTGCATACACCTTAGCCAACACTTTTTGCAGGCGCTTTTTGGTCATTGGCTCGTCCTGGAATGGGAAGTCCTCTGGGAAAGTCTCGTTGAACAGCAAACGGCCAGCGGTTGTAGTGCGGACTTCACCCCGGAATGGTGCGCGCACCAGTGTCTGAAGCGTAATAGTGCCAGCGTCGAGGCCTAAAATAACCTCGTCAATACCGCTGTAGGCGTATGGCTTTTCGTTGGTGTTCGGCTTTTCGTAAGTAAGGTAGTAGCAGCCAAGCACGATATCTTGCTCAACGTGTAAGATTGGCGAACCGTCAGCCGGCTTAAGCAGGTTGCGGTTAGCGGCCATAATGTCGCGGGCTTCGGCCTGGGCAGCATCGGATAGCGGCAGGTGGACGGCCATCTGGTCGCCGTCGAAGTCGGCGTTGAAGCCCTTACAAACCAGCGGGTGCAGCTGGATGGCACGGCCTTCTATAAGTACCGGCTGGAATGCCTGGATACTCAGGCGGTGCAGACTTGGCGCGCGGTTAAGCAGCACGTACTTGCCTTTAATTACTTCGTCTAGGGCATCCCATACGACTGTCTCTCCCATTTCAATGAGGCGGCTAGCACTACGGATATTGTGAGCTTGCTCGCGAGCAATTAGCTCGCCGATAACGAACGGCTTAAACAGTTCGAGCGCCATCATCTTAGGCAAACCACACTGGTTTATCTTGAGTTCTGGGCCAGCAACAATGACCGAACGGCCAGAGTAGTCCACACGCTTACCGAGCAAGTTCTGGCGGAAACGACCTTGTTTACCCTTTAGCATGTCGCTGAGGGACTTCAGGCGGCGGCGTTGGCCAGTGGCAGCGACAGCACGGCCACTGCGGGTGCTGTTGTTGTCTATAAGGGCGTCAACGGCTTCCTGGAGCATGCGCTGTTCGTTGCGGCGTATGACTTCTGGGGCGTTGAGGTCCATAAGCTTCTTGAGGCGATTGTTGCGGTTAATGACCCGGCGGTAGAGGTCGTTGAGGTCAGATGTCGCAAAGCGGCCACCGGTCAGTTGGACCATAGGGCGAAGGTCGGGCGGGATAACCGGCAGGACGCTAACGCACATGCTCGACGGTTTAATACCGGCGCGGTCCATACTCTCCAGCAGACGCAGCCGCTTCATAAGGCGCTTGCGGCGCTGGCCCTTGGCCTCGTCGGCCTCCGCGCTTAAGTCAGCAATGAGCTGTTTGAGGTCGATTTCTTCAAGCAAGTCGCGCAGTGCGGCACCGCCCATACCGACGGTAATGAGGCTGCGGACATCGTCCGGCAGGTTGCGGTAGTCGGTTTCGTTGATGAGGCCAAGCTTAGTTAGGCTGCCTAGTTGGTCGCGCAGCAGTTCAAACTCTTTGGTGACTTCCTCGAGCTCTTTGGTCTGCATTTCGGCTAACGCCTTTACATTGGCGTTTTCAGCTTCGGCTTCCTTTTCGTAACGTAGCTTTATGGCTTCTTTGGCGGCAGCAAACTCGGCTTCTTTGTCAGCTAGCATCTTGTCACGCTTGGTAGTATCTACGCTCTTAATGATATAGCTGGCAAAGTAAGCTACGCGCTCCAGGTTCTTGACGGTCATGCCCAAGAGTAAACCAATAGCACTTGGCGTACCGCGCAGGAACCAGATGTGTGCGACCGGTACGGCCAGGCTTATGTGGCCCATTCGTTCGCGGCGGACAATGCTGCGCGTAACCAGCTCGCCGTTCTTATCGACAGCGGCTTCGCGTGAGCGCACGCCCTTGTATTTGGCGTCGTGCGGGTTGATGTCTTTTACTGGGCCAAAAATACGCTCGCAGAATAGGCCGTCGCGCTCCGGCTTTTGGGTACGGTAGTTAATGGTTTCTGGTTTGAGCACTTCACCGTAGCTCCAGTCCAGGATGTCCTGGGGGCTGGCGACAGCCAGGCGGACCGCGTCAAAGTCGGCAATATCGGTTCCGTAGGAATAGCGGGCCATATTATTTGTCCTCCTCTTCTGTGTTGTCATCTGCGGCGATAAGTACCTCGCCGTCAGTTGTTGGTTCTAGTTCGTCATCTAGCTCCATTATGGAGAATTCGTCAGCGACAGCTTCTTCGGTTACATCGATGTCAGATACGGCATCGGCTGGTACATCCAACTCGGCTGGGTGGGTTGCTTCCTCGTGGACGTTAGTGGCGAGTACATCCTCGGCGTCAATGACTGCGTCGGATTGTACCAGGTCGACCTTCAGGCCTAAGCCTTGTAGTTCCTTCACCAGCACGTTGAAGCTTTCAGGCACTTTTGGCCCGACAATCTCGGTCTTCTTGATGATAGACTCATAGGCTTTAGAACGGCCGTAAACATCGTCGGACTTGAGTGTCAGCATCTCCTGCAAGGTAGTAGCCGCACCATAGGCTTCAAGGGCCCACACCTCCATTTCGCCGAAGCGCTGGCCGCCGTTTTGGGCTTTACCGCCCAGCGGCTGCTGAGTAACCATGGTGTATGGTCCCGTTGAGCGAGCGTGGATCTTGTCGGCAACCATGTGGTTGAGCTTAATCATGTACATGCTACCGACAGTGGTGCGTTCCTTGAAAGCTTCACCTGTGCGGCCGTCAAATAGCTGCTGCTTGCCGTCTTCGGGCAGGCCGGCTTCTTTGAGCAGGTCGCGGATTTTAGCTTCTGGTACGCCGTTGAATGATGGGCTGGCAACCTGCATACCGAGCGCCCGGGCAGCCATACCCAAGTGGGTTTCAAACAGCTGGCCGACGTTCATACGGGATGGCACGCCGAGCGGGTTCAAAATGATATCCACAGGTGTCCCGTCCTCGGTAAATGGCATGTCCTCAATAGGTAGGATACGGGCAATGACACCCTTGTTGCCGTGGCGTCCACCGAGTTTGTCGCCAACAGCAATCTTACGCATCTGGGCCACAAAGACCTGGATTTGCATGATGACGCCAGCCTTAAGCTCGTGGCCATTTTCGCGGCTGAACACCTTAACGCCCACGACTTTGCCGTGTTTGCCGTTGCTCATGCGCTGAGAGGTGTCGCGGACTTCCTTGGCCTTTTCGCCGAATATGGCACGTAGCAGGCGCTCTTCGCTAGACAGTTCCTGTTCACCCTTAGGGGTAATCTTACCGACCAGGATGTCGCCAGGGTGGACTTCGGCACCTATACGCACTATACCGTCCTCATCGAGGTGCCGTAGTGTTTCCTCAGAAACATTCGGGATGTCGCGGGTAACTATTTCTGGCCCTAGCTTGGTTTCACGGACTTCTATCATGAAGTCCACGATATGCACGCTGGTAAGCGTATCGTCTTCGACCAGCTTGCGGCTTATGATGATGGCATCTTCGAAGTTATAGCCGGCCCAGGGCATGAACGCCACAATCAGGTCTTTACCCAGGGCGAGTTCGCCGCCGGCAACCGACATGCCTTCTATAAGCACATCGCCCTTTTTGACCTTGTCACCAGTGCTGACAACTACCTTCTGATTTACGCTGGTGCCCTCGTTGGAGCGCATAAAGTGCAGCGGCTGGTAGGTAGCTTTGCCTTCTTTGTACTGCACAACTATTTCGTCACCGTTAGCTTTCAGGACTTCGCCGTCAGCTTCTGCCAGTACTATCTGGCCGCTATTGCGGGCAGCTGCACTTTCGAGCCCGGTACCGACAACAGGCGAACTAGGTTGGATGAGCGGTACTGCCTGGCGTTGCTGGTTACTACCCATAAGGGAGCGGTACACATAGTTCTTTTCTATGAACGGGATAAGGCCGGCGCTAGACCCAATAATCTGGTGCCGTGAAGCATCCATGTGGGTCACGTCGTTGGCGTCGACTTCACCGGACTTGCCGCGGGTACGGGCACCGACACGCTCGCCTAGGAAATAGCCATCCTCGCCAACAAGGTTACCACCACCGGCTATGACGGCGGCTTCTTCTTCGGAGGCGTCCATATAAATAACATCGCCCGTGACGTGCGCCTTAACTGGCCAGGTGACTTGTTCTGTCACTTTGGCTAATTTGGCGGCGTCGGCAGCGGTGATTTTAGCACCTTTTTTGACTATGACTTTACCCTTGGCGTCTTCAAGGTCGGCAGCGGCAATATGGCCTGCGGCATCCTTAGCCGTCACGGCATTAGTAACCTTACGGTAAGGTGTTTCAATAAAGCCGTATTCATTAACACGAGCGTAGTTGGCCAAGTTAAGTACCAGGCCGATGTTAGCGCCTTCTGGGGTTTCCACAGCACAGATACGGCCGTAGTGAGTTGGGTGGGCGTCGCGGACTTCGAAGCCGGCGCGCTCGCGGCTCAGGCCACCAGGTCCCATAGAACTCAAACGGCGCTTGTGGGCAAGTTCGCTGAGTGGGTTGATCTGGTCCATGAACTGGCTTAGCTGTGAGCTTGCAAAGAATTCGCGGACAGCCGCAACTACCGGGCGGGCATTGATAAGCTGTCCTGGCTGTACGGTCTCTATCTCGCTCATACTCATACGGTCCTTGGTGTTGCGCTCCATGCGTAGCAGGCCAATCCGGAACTGGCGCTGAACCAGTTCACCAACGAGCTTGACGCGGCGGTTAGCTAGGCTGTCAATGTCGTCGCCGGGTTCCTGCGTGTTGTTGAGGCGGATGATTTCGGCAACTATCGCTTCTAGGTCTTCCAGGCGCAGCACGCGGTTTTCCATGGTGTTCGGGACGTCCAGGTCCAAGCGCTTGTTGATTTTGTAACGGCCAACTCGGGAGAAGTCAAAGCGCTTGAAGTTGTAGAACATGTTTTCAATGAGGCTCTTGGCGTTATCGACAGTTGCCAGATCGCCTGGGCGCAGACGGCGGTAAACCTCTATGAGGGCGTCGTTCTGGCCTCGGGTTGGGTCCTTTTCGAGGGTAGCGTCTAGGTAGCTGGTCTTGCCAGTATCAACATGTTTGAAAGCTTCGCGCATTTGGCTTTCAGACACACCGAGGGCGCGCAACAAGGTCGTAACGGCAATCTTGCGCTTGCGGTCAATCTTGACGTACAGTGCACCGTTGGCAGCAGTCTCAAACTCCAGCCATGCGCCACGGCCGGGGATGACCTTAGCCCCATACAGGGCGGCAGTGCCGTGTTGGTCGGCAGTGAAGAACACGCCAGCAGAGCGGATAAGCTGGCTTACGACTACGCGCTCAGCACCGTTGATAACGAATGTGCCGCGGGATGTCATCCACGGGTAATCGCCCAGGTATATTTCTTGCTCTTTGACTTCGCCGGTGACCTTGTTGGTCAATACTACCGTGGCCTTTAACGGCGCTTCGTAACTGACGTTGTTTTCACGGGCTTCGGCTTCAGATAGCTTGGGCTCGTCGAAGTGGTAATCCTTGAATGTTAATGATAATTTCGCGCCGGTGTAGTCATCTATAGGACTTATTTCGGCCAACAGTTCTCCTAATCCTTCGTCTACGAACCATTGGAATGATTTATTTTGGTGGTCTACCAGGCTTGGTAGTTCCAGTGCATCGTCCTCACGTGTAAAGTACACGCGGGCAGCACCTTTAGCAGCAGTGGTCTTGGCCATATATGCTAAGCAACGCCCCCTAATTAAGTTGATTGGTGGTTATTTACGTTGGTTCGGCTATAACTTGCGTACAACCAGCAAGCCAGAGCCCAACCATAGGTGTTTATGTGATAATTGGTATTTCGCGCGAAGGTTCCTAAGCGGGGGTTTCTGGCGATGTTTTTTGACAATGCGCTGCCCGGCTTACACTACTTCTTAGGGTATATTGTGCCTGTTTAGTATTTGTAAGTCAAGGATTAACTTTGTCAGCTTCGTAGCTAGCGAGGTCAACAACCTTGGCTTCTTGTGGCTCTATTGCTGTTAGTTCTGCAGTTTTGTGTTTCTGGATGCTGTAATGGAAGACATTCAGCAGCAATGTTTTCCACTCTGGAATCTCTAGCGTATACGCCCGAACTGGCGTTGTGCCTTCACCAAAATACGGCACTAATCGCCGTAAATCAGTTAGCTCAGTACAACCGTAGTGCTCTAAGAAGCTGTTTACCCCAGGAGAATCACCATATATCGTTACCTGGGGGCGCCTAAGCAACCTGCGGCCCAAGGCCTCATTTGCTAAGTTAAGTAGCAGCTTTGCACCCACCCCTTTGTTATTAGCTTGCGGGCTAACATGGAACTCCAGTTCATCTGGTTTTTCATTCTGAAACATAGCTAGAACTTTATCAGCAACGGATATCGGTTTATTACCCTTGAATATAGTGAAGCCTACTAGCTTCGGGGATTGTCCGTTGCGCGCTTCCGCTGAAGTGTCGAATGCCGCTAAGCAAACACCAGATTTTCCTAGGTTCAATATTTTTTGCATTTGGCGTTCCAGGAGGTCAACGTCAAGGGGGTTATAAATCCGTTCTATAACTTCTGGCTTTCGGGTCGGAAAGCGGGCTTGCAATGACTCCATGCCAACCTGGGCCATTTGGCCTATGTATTCCCCCAGCGCCTCACCATTGCTACGGGAACTTAGGTCGAGAATCCGTACTGGCAGTACCTCTTGTATGGGCGCTTCATTTGTCATAGGATATGATTTTTACCATAAACCTAATGCTTCGCGCAATGATTATTTCAATGCCTTTGTGCTGGCAATGACGTCGTCGACTATGCCGTACTTTTTGGCTTCTAACGCGTTCAGCCACTTGTCGCGCTCGAGGTCTTCGTGGATTTTCTCTACCTTTTGTCCGGTGTTCCTAGCCATAATCTCCTCAAGCAAGCGCTTTATGCGCAGGCTTTCGCGCAGGTCTATTTCTTGGTCTGTTACCTTGCCACGGGTGCCGCTGGAAGGCTGGTGGATCATAACAGTGCCATTGGGCAATATAAAGCGTTTGCCCTTGGTGCCGCTGGATAATAAGAAGGCTGCGGCCGAGGCCTGGACGCCTATGCCAACTGTCTGTATATCGTTGGTTACGTACTGCATGGTGTCATAAATGGCTAGAGCGTCATAGACGCTGCCGCCGGGGCTGTTAATGTAGAAGTATATGTCCTTTTTGGCATCCTCTGCCTGCAGGAATAAAAGTTGGGCGACTATGAGGTTTGCCGTGGCTTCATTGACGTCGCTTCCCAGGAATATGATGCGGTCTTTAAGGAGGCGGCTATAGATGTCATAAGCCCTCTCATACCGGCCTTCGTTTTCAATAACTGTAGGTATTAAAACTGACATACCCTAATGATAAAAAATTAGCACTCGCAAGTCAAGAGTGCTAATTTTGCATCGTGTTTTCGGCTGTCTCTGCCAATTTTATTTCTACCATAGCTTGGACTGGGATCATTCCCTGCCTGAGTGCTAGGTCTGGCCGGCGTTCAATAAGGTCAGCCAGGTTTTCTTGGTCATCCATTTCCGGCCAAGGCCGGTTGGGGTGAGTGAACCACCTAGGCAATTCCATTTGAATTGCCCTTTTGTATATCTAGTAGTAGACTGCGGGCTTGGCGCCGGGCCACCTGCAGCAGTTCAAGCCTAATAATATCTTCCTCGCCTTTCTGTATTTCATCATCTAGCTGTTCTACTGTCATGTCACTTTCGACTACGTAGCGTTCCGCCTCTGTCATAGCTGCTTTTCCCAGCATGGAAGTGCGGGCCGTATGCACCAACAACTCTCTTTCGAACGGAGTTGTCGTCCCCCTGTTGCTCTTTCCCACCATCGACTCCACCGATGGAATACGTACCATGTTACTTACTCTGCGCGTACGACTTTAATTTATCAAGTGTTTTTTCGGTCAGCAACCGAGAAGCAATGTCTCGCACATTTTCGGGCTTGTCTAGCTCGGCTTGCATGGTAGCATCCTGGTATTGGCCTTTAAGTAGCATAAGCCGCATTTCCAGCTCTTCCGGTGATACCTGTATACCTTCCTTGTCGGCTACCTCGCCAAGTATCAGTCCGGCCTTGACGCGCAGCTCGGCACCAGCTCGGAACGAACCCCGGCAAAAAAAGCATCCAGTTCGTCGACCGTAGCCGGCACGTCGCGCGCACCCAGCTCCTCGGCCACCCAAGCCATCTCGCGCAGGTAACGATCCTGCATCACCGTGGGCAGCGGCCCCCG
>DASSKV010000082.1:0-4513 GCA_035690125.1 Saccharimonadales bacterium (SeqCode)
ACTTTATCAAAGTTACCTTCCACGGTTTCCATGATTAGCTTTACCTCGTTGGCTTCTTCCGCTTTACCCTGCCAGTGATATTTACTCTTAATCTCCATCATTTCTACGCATGCAACCAAATGCTTTTCCAGCAGTACATCAACAATCCGCTGTGCCTCTTGCCAGCTCCCACAAGTCAAAACCAGTTCTACGAAATTAGATTGCATCGTCTATCATCATGCTTAGGACTCTAGTAACATCCAGGTTAACTTGATCCAGATTTTCATCATGTACCCTATGGTATGCATCCTCATCGCCGTCAGCTTCGTACACCACACCGTTTTCCAGATTAATTAGGTAATTCTTGGCCTTATCCTCCCATGCCACGCATAACCAATGGCCTGAGAATGTTTCTCCAGGTGTGGATATCAAGAAGCCAGGGTCATTCAGCCTATGCGGGTCGGAGCCCCACGATAGATTAGTTTCTTGTTGAAGACTTTGCATATCAGCTACGGCACAGCCCATGCCAAATTTTGGGTCGTAGGAAGATTTCCATCTCCATGATCCTGAAAAGCCATGCTTAGTTCCCCAGATTTCCACGAGCTCATTTTGCTCTATAGGGGTGTAGTCAATGCCTGCTAATGCTAAATCTACTAGGCCTTGGAGTTCCTTCGCTGGACTTAATTCAACCAAGCGGAAGACATCACCCCCTTCAGGCTCCTCAAATTCAGCTAATTCACTCATTTCGCTTAGTCTTTCTTGTCGTCGACGACTTCGCCTTCTATTGGCTCTTCTTTGTCTGACTTCTTTTCTTCGCCATCTTCTGCCTTCTGGCTTTCATCTTCCGAAGCCTGGGCTTGTTCGTACATCTTGGCGCCTATGGGCATGAGTTTGTCGTTTAGGGCTTTGGTGGCTGCCTCTAATGCATCTTTGTCTGCCTTTTCGTCTGCCACTACCTTCTTTGCAGCCTCAACAGCTTCGTCCAGCGTCTTTACGTCGTCTTCGCTTAGCTTGTCCTTTTGCTCGGTCTTGAGCTTTTCGGCTTGGTAGACGGCGCTGTCCAGCAGGTTGCGGGCTTCTACCGCCTCTTTGCGCTTTTTGTCCTCTTCGGCGTGGGCTTCGGCCTCTTTAGCCATCTTTTCTACGTCTGCCTTGTCCAGGTTGCCCGAACCGGAGATGGTTATGGACTGCTCCTTGCCGGTGCCTTTGTCCTTGGCGGTAACGTGCAAGATTCCGTTGGCGTCAATACTAAAGGTAACTTCAATTTGCGGTATACCGCGCGGTGCCGGCGGGATGCCGTCGAGCACAAAGCGCCCTAAGCTCTTGTTGCCATCTATCATGTCGCGTTCGCCCTGGGCCACATGGATTTCCACTTGCGGCTGGTTGTCGGCAGCAGTACTAAACACCTCGCTCTTGCTGGTTGGTATGGTGGTGTTGCGCTCTATGAGCTTGGTCATTACACCACCCATGGTCTCAATACCAAGACTTAGTGGCGTTACATCCAGCAGCAGCACGTCTTTTACATCGCCCTGCAGCACACCGCCCTGTATAGCAGCGCCCACAGCTACAACCTCGTCTGGGTTCACACCCTTCATGGGGTCTTTGCCAAATATGCTCTTAACCTTTTCCTGTACGGCCGGCATGCGAGTCATACCGCCTACTAATACTACGGCGTCGATGTCGCTAGCTTTGAGGCCAGCATCCTTGAGAGCCTTCTCGCAAGGGCCGGCAGTCTTGGCAATCAAGTCTGCGACCAGGCTCTCAAGTTTAGCGCGGGTAAGTTTGTGCTCAAAGTGTTTGGGGCCGTCGGCATCGGCTGTTAGGAACGGCAAGTTTACATCAACCTCTTGGGCGGTACTGAGTTCTATCTTGGCTTTTTCGGCTTCATCGCGCAGGCGCTGCATAGCAGCCTTGTCGTTGGTAATGTCTATGCCGTGTTCTTTCTTAAACTCATCGGCAAAGTAGTTTATGACCACACGGTCAAAGTCGGCGCCGCCAAGGTGGGTGTCACCATTGGTACTCTTAACCTCAAACACGCCATCGCCAAGCTCGAGTATGGAAACGTCGAACGTACCTCCACCAAGGTCGTACACGGCTATCTTTTCGTCGGCTTTGCCTTCTTTGTCCAGGCCATAAGCGAGGGCTGCCGCAGTCGGCTCGTTTATAATGCGCTTAACTTCAAGCCCGGCAATCTTACCGGCGTCTTTGGTAGCTTGGCGCTGACTATCGTCAAAATAGGCCGGTACGGTTATAACGGCTTCGGTGACTTTGTCACCGAGGAAGCTCTCCGCATCGGCCTTGAGCTTGCTAAGTATCATGGCGCTGACTTCTTCCGGGCTGTACTCTTTATCGCCCATTTTGACCTTAACGCCGTTACCAGCCTTAACAATTTCGTAGCCCATGAGCTTGAGGTCGCGCTGCACTTCGGGGTCGTCCCATTTGCGGCCTATAAGCCGCTTAACTTCATAAATAGTGTTCTTGCTGTTGGTAACTTGTTGTCGGCGTGCTACCTGGCCCACCAAACGTTCGCCGTTCTTGTTAACGGCTACGACACTGGGGGTGGTGCGTGCACCCTCACTATTAGCGATAATCTCTGGCTTGCCAGCCTGCATAACAGCCATAGCCGAGTTAGTCGTACCAAGGTCAATACCTATTATTTTTGCCATATGTATACCCTTTCATTTAGCAGATAGTTATATAGAGTGCTAATACCTACAATCATAAAAAATTAGCACTCACAAGTCAAGAGTGCTAGCGTTGTTTTAATTGCTAAAAACCGCGTAGGCGCTCGGTCTGCTGCAACCTATCTAGCTTTGCAAGTTCTTGCACTAGGTAACTGCCTAATCGCCGTAGTGCCGAGGTACGTTCTTTAGGCAGTAATTCTATTTCGGTCTGTAGCGGGACAGCTGGAGGTGCTATTTCGTCAGGCTCAGGAGGTAACGGTGTCAGACTTTCCATTGCTGTTATTGTTAGCCTAGCTTAGCTGTTAGTCAATAGTACTGCTGTTATTAAGCAGCATCGGCGTTAGGGGTATTGGGCGTATTGTCTGCTTGAGTAAAAAGTTGTTCTATTTCCTGGTTTAATTGTTGCTCTTTATGGTCTTGCCACCTTTGAAAGCCCCGCCTGGCCAGCACGCCTATTGCATAACCGACAGCAAACAACAAGGGTGCGCGGCCCACGACATATTTTTCTTGAAAGTGGTAAGAAGCCTCTCCAACGCCTTGCTGCAAATCACCCACAAGGTTGTTTGTATTTTTTGAAAACATGTACATTCTAATCATACACCCTAAGCACAAGCATTATGGCTTTAGGGGATTAGGATATCGGCCTGAGAATAGTCTTTGTCGCTATAACTTACTGAGTTAACTGCCCCTACAATTGCTAGTAATCCGGTTCGTTGGGAAGCTGGAGCCTTAACTACTTTGTTGGCAGCAATCTGGTAAATTTGGCGCAGTGTTTCGTCGCCCGGAACCATAGGCTGCTCGCCTGTGAGCACGTCATGGACAAATTGCGCTTCGTCAGGGTCAGATAATAGCTCCAAGAAGAACTCCGCTTCATTGACTCTGGATGGCACCATTACTATTTCCTGCCTTTTTCACCAAGTTTTGCCAGTGTTTCAACAGCAATCTTATTTGCTTCATCCTGGTTATATGTATCGTCCCAGCGCTGGGGTTTTAACCGGTAGTAAACAAACGCTGCTGCAGTTCCAAGCACAATAAGTGCGCAAAATGCCATGGCCCACAACTTTAAGGAGTGGGAGTTGCTAGCGAGGGCTGCAGTGCCAGCTTGAAGTAACGCAGTCAGCGCAAAAGCTGCACACAAAGCTACAGCTATGCGCGCTATCCAAAATTTGGTATCGTTACTCATTGCATCTTCACGCGGACCATTGCGTGGCGAATGACATCATCGCCCAGTTTGTAGCCCGCTTGTAGCTCTTCGCTCACAACTTCGCGCTTACCTTCACCTTCCTCGGCACTCACAGCTTCGTGATAATGCGGGTCAAAGGCTTCGCCGACTGTTGCTATACGCTCTACGCCCATTTGCTCCAGCGTTTTTTCGAACTGCTTAACTATGGCATTTACACCCTTAATGTAATCGTTGTTTTCCAAGTCCTTTGGCACATGTTTGAGGGCCCGTTCAAAGTTATCTATAACCGGAAGCAAATCTTTGACCACAAGTGATTTTACAGTAGTGCGCAATTGCGCGATTTCTTCGCTATGGCGGCGGCGGATGTTTTCACTATCTGCCCGTTCGCGCTGCAAGGCTGCAGTAAGTTCGGCAACCTGCTGCTCAAACTTACTTTCTTTAGTCGGCTTTTTAGACTTGTCTAAACTACTCATCTTTTGCACCACCTCCTTCGCGGCTTTCGATGTGCGCGAGGAAACTCCTGCCAATCTTCTTTATTTCCCAAGCACTCAAACCTTGCAGCTCTAGCGCTGATGTTAAGGTCTTGTAGGCTTTTTCGATACTATCCGTTGTCATAGTTTCAGTTTCTTGGGCTTGGGCTTCAGCATCAGGCATATAACACTTCCTC
>DASSKV010000083.1:0-3631 GCA_035690125.1 Saccharimonadales bacterium (SeqCode)
GCCCCGATTGGGATATAACGGTACTGGATGCACTTACCTATGCCGGCAATAAAGCAAACCTAGATGGCCTAGATGAAAACCGGGTGCGCTTAGTTGTTGGCAACATCTGCGATGCCGAGCTCGTGGACAAACTTTTTGGCGAGACAGATGCCGTGGTGCACTTTGCCGCCGAAAGCCACAACGACAATTCCCTGCACAACCCCCGCCCCTTCCTGGACACCAACATCGTCGGTACCTACACCTTGCTGGAAGCCGCCCGCAAACATGGCCGCCGCTTTCACCACATAAGCACCGACGAAGTGTATGGCGACCTGGAGCTGGACGACCCGGCCAAGTTTACGCCCGACACCCCCTACAACCCTTCCAGCCCATACTCGTCCACCAAGGCCGGTTCTGACCTGCTTGTTCGCGCTTGGGTACGCAGTTTTGGAGTACAAGCTACCATAAGCAACTGCTCCAACAACTACGGCCCATACCAGCACGTTGAAAAGTTTATACCCCGCCAAATAACCGAGGTGCTCGAAGGCCGCAAGCCCAAGCTGTATGGTACCGGCGAAAACGTCCGCGACTGGATACACACCGAAGACCACAGCTCCGGCGTCCTGACCATATTGGAAAAGGGCAAAATTGGCGAGACATACCTTATTGGAGCTAGCGGCGAAAAGAACAACAAAGAAGTGGTTGAAATGATATTGGAGCTAATGGGCAAAGACCCTAAGGATTACGACCACGTCAATGACCGCCCCGGCCACGACCTACGCTACGCCATAGATTCCAGCAAACTGCGCAATGAGCTCGGCTGGAAACCAAAATACACCGACTTCCACAGCGGGCTCTCTGACACTATAGAATGGTACAAGCAGAACGAAGATTGGTGGAAGCCCCAAAAGCAAGAAACCGAAGCCAAATACAAGGAGCTGGGGCGTTAATGGCACTGCCAACTACCGAAGTTAAAGGCCGCACTACTCCAATACCCGGTTTACTGATTTTTGATGTTAGCCGGGTTGGTGATGAGCGCGGTTATTTCCAGGAAAAGTTCCAACGCCAGAAGTTAATGGCAGCCGGATTGCCTGCCGATTTCGTCATTGTGCAAAATAACATATCCTACAACCATGAATCCGGCGTTACCCGCGGCATACATGCGGAACCGTGGGAAAAATATGTGTCCGTAGTCAGCGGCCGCGCCTTCGCAGCTTGGGTAGACCTCCGCAAAGGTGAAACGTTTGGGCAAACCTATTACACAGAGCTAAACCCTGAGGTTACAGCCTTTGTGCCACGAGGCGTCGCAAACAGCTACCAGGCACTCGAGCAGGACGTCATATACAGTTATCTGGTCAATGACCATTGGTCGGCCGAGGGTAAATACCAGTCGGTTAACATGTTTGATCCGGAACTGGCTATCCCGTGGCCACTATCTAAGGACCAAGCAGTAGTGTCTGAACGGGACTTAAACCATCCGTTACTTAAAGACGTAACCCCCATGGAGTTTTAAGTGGACGGTTCTACGTTTCTTATCATCGGTGCGAATGGGCAGCTTGGCCAAGCCTTGCAGCAAAAGTACCCGAACGCCAAAGCAGTCGACAGCGCCGAGCTCGATATAACCAATGCCGAGCAGATTGCCGCCTTTGATTGGAGCACGATAAAAACTATCCTGAACGCTGCTGCCTATACGAATGTTGACGGCGCGGAAACGCCCGAAGGCCGCGTGGCTGCCTGGCAAGTAAACGCCCTGGGCGTAGCTAACTTAAGCAAGGCTGCGCTCCGCCATAACCTAACCCTCGTACATATATCCACTGACTATGTTTATGACGGCAGCCTTGGGGTCCATACGGAAACAGAACCATTCTCTCCCTTAGGTGTCTATGGCCAGAGCAAGGCAGCAGGCGACCTTGCGGCTAGCCTGGCAACTTCACACTATATCCTGCGCACCAGTTGGGTCATCGGCGATGGCAAAAACTTCGTGCGCACCATGCTTGGCTTAGGGGAGAAGGGCGTTGCGCCGACTGTGGTTGCCGACCAAGTTGGCCGCCCCAGTTTCACTACGGAAATTGTTAGGGCCATCGACCACTTGCTAGCTACGCAGGCCCCCGTTGGGACTTACAATGTTAGCAATGGCGGCGACCCAATTAGCTGGGCCGATTTTACCCGGGAAATCTTCAAGCAAGCCGGCTATGACCTTGCCGTTACCGACACGACGACCGCAGAATATTTTGCCGGCAAACCGGGCATTGCTCCGCGCCCCCTTAACAGCACGTTCGACCTCAGCAAGCTGGAATCCACCAGCTTCACTTTTACCGATTGGCGAGAGGACTTAAAACGTTACATACAGGAGGAACGACAGCAATGAAAGGTATTATCTTGGCCGGGGGCTCCGGCACGCGCCTGTACCCCATTACCAAAGGCATAAGCAAGCAAATTATGCCTATCTACGACAAGCCCATGATCTATTACCCGCTCAGTACGCTCATGCTAGCCGGCATACGCGACATACTCGTTATAACCACGCCCGAAGACCAAGCACAGTTCCAGCGCCTGCTTGGCGACGGTGCGGAGCTGGGCATAAACCTGCAGTATGCGGCCCAGCCCAAGCCCGAGGGCCTAGCCCAGGCGTTCATTATCGGTGAAGAGTTTATAGGTTCTGACAAGGTAGCACTCATACTGGGCGACAATATCTTTTACGGCGCGGAGTTTGGCCGCAGCCTAGGCCAGTGCACCGACCCGGATGGCGGCGTGGTGTTTGCCTACCAGGTTTCTGACCCTCAGCGTTACGGGGTTGTCGAGTTTGACGACAACATGAACGCTGTTTCGGTAGAGGAAAAGCCAGCCCAACCAAAAAGCAATTTTGCAGTCGTGGGCCTGTACTTTTACGATAACGACGTCGTGGAGATTGCCAAGAACATCCAACCGAGCGACCGCGGCGAGCTTGAAATAACGACTGTTAACGAAGAGTACCTCAAGCGCGGCAAGCTCAAAGTCCAGCCCATGGACCGCGGCAGTGCATGGCTAGACACCGGCACCTTTGAGAGCATGAACGATGCCAGCGAATACATACGCGTCATAGAAAAGCGCCAGGGCCTCAAGATAGGCTGCATAGAAGAGGTAGCTTACCGGCAAGGTTTTATAGGTAAAGAGCAACTACAAAAAATAGCCGAACCGCTTGTAAAAAGCGGCTACGGCGAATACCTGCTGGGCGTCGCAGAAGAATAACCCTATGCCAAAGCAACCGGCCTTAACTATCATAGGGTGCGGATACGTAGGACTGACTACGGCTGCAGTTTTGGCAAACTGCGGCGTGCAAGTGCGCGCCATAGAGGTTAACCCTGAACGCTTAGCCACCATTAAAGCTGGCCATTCATTTTTTTACGAAACAGGCATAGACGCACTGCTGGCTAGCGCCATTAAAAGCGGCGCGCTAACCGTGACCAATTCTTACAAAGAGGCTGTGCCAGGTAGTAGCATCGTGTTTTCCTGCGTTGGCACCCCGGACAACCCAGATGGTAGCAGCAACCTGGAGTACGTACATGAGGCAGCCGCGCGGGCAGCAGAGCACATGCAGCCCGGCACAATATTTGCCCAAAAGAGCACCGTGCCCGTAGGCACAGGCAAGGAGCTAGAAGCCAAGCTTAAAGGT
>DASSKV010000084.1:0-7408 GCA_035690125.1 Saccharimonadales bacterium (SeqCode)
AGGCAATGGGTAGAGCAAAAATGTGCACAGTGGGACATTTCGGCACCTGCAGTTGACCGCTTCCTTCGCACAGCACGTGTGGCGGACCCTGAACTCGTAAAAATGGCCAGGGAGCGTAAGAGTGGGCACAAGCTAGAAGCAATAACCCCCAAACACCTTTCGGCAATAGCCCAACTTCTACCTAATAATTATGAGTTACAGCGGTTAGTAGCGGATACGGCCGTCACTAACACGCTGACTATTCCGGAGGCTAGAGCATTGGCTCTCGCCATTTCTAAGGAAAGTGACAGGGATAAAGTGAGTGCTCTCGTCGAATCGAAAGTTTGGGAACGCATGAGTGTAGGCTCTAAATCGCTTACAAAGGCTCGGCATCCTGAAATAGATTTATCTAAGCCAGAGTCTTACCTGCAAATACTACAGGATAAGTTTTTTGACGATCAAGTAAGCATTGCACAGTTGTTAATTGAAAATGCCATTCTGACCGGTGTTTACACACCGCGAGAGGAAGCAGGCCCACGGCTCAATACGCTAGTGGTCGAAGCGGATTTGCCTGATGCCATTCAGGAATTGCCAGAAGATCAGCGAGAACCCTGGGAGGCAGACAAAGTGGCCGAAGTAGCCGAAAAGGTCGTAGCGTTAAATGGCTTAATGTCCAGCTTTATTTATCGTCGGTATGGTATGAGCCTTGAGGATAGAGAAGATATCATTTCAACGGCTACTATACGCTTCCTTACTAGGGTTAGTGACGGAAGGCTTTCGAAGGAATATGCCGAAAATGGCCACCTTCAAAGGTTATTATTACAGTTTGTAAGCTACGCAACTATTGATCACATAAGAGCTCTGCGAGGGAGAAATGGCGACAAGCCAATTATGGTTTCGTTGGATGCAGAAGATGATGAAGGATTTAGTCTAAAAGATCGCTTGAGCATTCCTGAAAGTGAAGAGCCATTTGATATAAATGCGCAAAACGGCGAGTTTATAAAGAGTATGCTGCCACACTTAAATGAGAGAGAGCGGCGCGTGCTCATGCTCAAGGGCTACTTTGGGCTAACCTATGCTGAAATAGGTTTAGTAATTGGCACTACGGAAGCGACAATTGCACAGGCCTTTAATACTTGTAAAAAGAAGGCTCTAAAGTTGTCAGACAAGGCAGCCCTTGCTTTCCTTAGCTAGCAGGCATTACAACTAGGGAAGTTATGCTGCGCATCGCCTATTAGGGAGGTAGGCGCAAGGGATTATAGCTGCTAATGCTTGCACTAGGAGGGTTTCACTTCTATGCTGGTGCCATGACAGCCGAATGTAGAGAACCGTCTTATGGAGTAGGTTGGGGAGTCCAGTACCGCCCCGACGAATACTATATGAAGGCTTTGCGGCAAAGTGGTAGCATCTTGGGCGACCCAGATGCCGCCAATGATTTGTCATTGCCTAAGATAACCGAGCATGAAAAAGAGGTGCTAGATGCGGTAAAGGGGATACTGCAAAGGCGGCAGATAATTGTACTGACCTTAAAACCGGCAACCCAAGTTTGCGAAGCCGAGCTAGTCGAGATAACAAAGCTACGTGAGCCAACGGGGCAGGAGCCCGAAGTAGAGGATAGTGCGGGTAACACCACTCTGATATCTGACTTGTGCCGGGTTATTGCCCAAGGTGTGGATATAAGCCTGGTAGAACTCCCTAAGTAGGGGTCTTGGGGCTTGCAAATAACAACCGTTGGTGCACAATAAACATATGCTTTTTAGGAGGTTCGTTTACCACGCATTGTCGGTGTGTTTGTTTGTATTTTTGATACTTGCTGCGTGGAGCGCCGCCTTGACCATTACATTTAGCAATCCTGCTAAGTTAGAAACCTGGCTAAGCCAGAGTAAGTTGTACGACCACTTTGTGGCTACGGCTATAGAGCAGACGCAAAAGTCTGCCCAAAAGGGGCAAAATAACGTTGCTAACGGGCTAGATGTTAATGACCCTGCAGTGCAAGATGCCGCCAAGGCAGCAATAACGCCGGAAGTACTGCAAAAGTCCGTTAACACTTTCCTGGATGCCAACTATGCCTGGCTGGAAGGCAAAACAGCCAAGCCGGAGTTCAGCATAGACCTCACGGGCGTGAAGTCAGCTTTGGCTGCTAACATAGGCGCCTATGCCCAGAAGCGTGCAACAGGCTTGCCGAAGTGTACTAACATCGTTCAAATTGCTCAGCAAACTGACTACCTCACCGCAACCTGCTTGCCGCCTGGGGTAACACCATCCGCAGTTGCCCAAGCCGTGCAACAACAAACAGCCGATAGCCAAGACTTTTTGGCAAACCCGGTCATAACCGCCGAGACTTTTAACCAGACCACGCAGACCCAACAGGGAAGTCAAACCAGCCAAAAACCATACTACCAGCAACTGTCCAGCCTTCCTGCTGCTTACCGCATTTCTACTAAGATACCCGTGCTCGTTACGGTTCTTGCCATCCTATCCATAGTTGGAGTAACACTCCTTGCCGCCACACGCCGGAAAGGCCTTAGGCGAGTAGCTTCGCTGCTTGTTAGCACAGGCGCAATAATCTTACTGCTTATCTTTATAAGCAGCGCCATCCTGCACAGGGTGGAGACTAAGGTATTTACAAATGACAAGGTGGGACAACTGCAACAATCCCTCGTAGACTTTGCCCATCGTGCACAATCGGCACTTGCAAATATAGACTTGTGGTTTGGCGTAAGCTTTGTAGCGGCTGGAGCAGCAATTTACTTAGCCTTGTACTTTACAAAGCCAAAGGCACCTAAGCCAACGATGCCAGAAGTAAACAATGAACCGCCGGCACCTACGCCCCCAGCACCTAAACGCCCAACACTAATACAATTATAAAATTCGAAATTGGCGGAGAGGGAGGGATTCGAACCCTCGGTACCGTTGCCGGCACACCTGTTTTCGAGACAGGCCAGTTCAACCACTCCTGCACCTCTCCGTAACTGGATATTTTAACAGATTGGCTTGCCTATTTATTGAGGCCAGCTATCAAGTTAATGGTAGTGGCGACTATAAGCGTACCGAAAACGTACGCAAGCATAGCGTGCCTGAGGGCCAACTTCCTGAACGCACGGTTGTTGAAACCGGTGTCCGAAACCTGGAAAGTCATGCCTATTGTAAAAGCCAAGTAGGCAAAGTCGGCATACGCCGGCTGCTTTTCGCCACCAAAGTCCACGCCACCGCGCGGTTCGCCGTAGTAAAGCACCGCATAGCGGAGTACATAAATGGTATGTACCACTATCCAAGACAAGATAACACTGGCGATACCAAGCCCAGCCAGTAAAGCTTTTGTAGACCCAGCTGCGCTACTAGCCTTTACAAGCACAACTGCGAGTGCGCCAAGGCTAGCCACACTGGCACCAAGCAAGGTGAATTCAGATGTAGTACGGGTAGGGTCCTCGACAAGTGCGTGGTCGGCTGTCTGCTTTTCGTCCATTGGCCAGACGGTTAGCCAAACCCATAAGATATAGGTTATGGCTGCGGCGTCCCAGCCAATTAAAGGCGCCAGTTTCCATTGGCCGGCAACCACCGTTACCACGGCCGCGATAAGGCCGCAGAGGATTGCTATGGATACGCGCATGCGGGCGCTGGCTTCAGATACACTGCTGTTTTTCATACGAGCATTGTAACATTCTCCAAAATAAAATCCTCCGTTACCAATCAGGTGATTCGTGTCGGAGGATGGTACGCGTGGCAGGATTTGAACCTACGACCTTTGGCTCCGCAAGCCAACGCTCTATCCAGCTGAGCTACACGCGCTTAATGAGACAAACCTACGGTTTTTCTCATCGCCCAGTCGGCTAAGCCGAGTCGCTAGTGCGACCAAGCTGGGCTGCTCTTTTCCCTAATTTGGTCAAGAAACAGAGGTAATCTTAGCATATTTTCGTATTTGATGCTAGGGTTTGCTGGTTTCGACTTTCATGGCGCCGTCCAGGTTCAAGGCTATAAGTGCGAGGTCGGCTATATCGCCATCGTAAGCAAGATAGTAGGGTTGCCAGTCGGGGTCAAACTTGTTTTTAAACTGTTCTAGGCCTTTTGACGAAAACCGGTCGCCATTCAGTAGTCTCGCAATCGTTTGGATTGGCCCAGTAGTAGAAGCAAACGGCACAAACCCCAGGTCAAACTGCCTAAAGCCGCTTTCGTGTGCGCTTTCAATTGTTTTGAATAGTAGGTGGGGCATGGCATTCAATTCTGGCAAGTAGCGCAATAAGTCTACAGTAGCCGTTTTTGCGAGGGGGAAGTTGGGAACCTGGTTGGTGAAGGCTATGATTTTACCAGTTTCATCTTGCAGGTAGTGGATAGTGCACGCCTGCAAATAGTGTTCATCGAAGTAGCCAAGGGCGAAGCCACGCTCGACATGGCCATCTATAGTCAGCCACGCATCCGAGACCGCTTTTAGCTGTTGCAGCAATTGGCCGGAGTGGGGCGGAATGGCTTTGCGGTATTCATAGCCACTTTTTACAGCCTGGTTATTTTTCCAGCGCCACCATTTGTCTTTAGCAGTTTCCTGCAAAAACGTTTCGGTGGTTATGAGCGCGCTCGCGCCTATCTGTAACGGCTCCAGGCCTGCTTTTTCATACAGTGGCACACTCTCGGGGGTAATAGGTAAAAAACAAGTACGCAAACGCAGGCTACGGTTATGGGCTACGAAATCTTTTAGCAACGCGAGTTTTTCGGACTGGGCCGTGACGGGGTCGGCAAGTGCTAGCGTTACGGGCCCATGCGTGCGGTACGCTATAAACCCTGTTTGCGCCTTGTTAAAGTAGTACTGCTTGTCAGTTGGCCAAAGCTTAAAGTAGTCTTCGCTAGAGAAGGAGTACTTACCAAGTAAACCTTTGACCAGTTCTGAATCCATAGTTTGGGCTTCCTTGGTTTTATACGGGCGGAAGAGTGCCCATAGCACTGCCCCTGTTCCAGCAACCAAAAACACCGATTCCGTACGGGCAAACACCGCTTCCCGCATGTGCCCGCGCGGTATTTTCTGACTTATAGTGTAGTCAAAGAAGTGGTCTATGGACTGGGCTACGGCAGCCGAACGGTCTGGGTCTTGCCGGATTATAAGCATTGCCACCACAGCGGTGAGAAGTAGGCCGATTATTATAAACAGGGCATCGCGGATACGGACGCGCACCGTTACGGCCACAGAGCCACGGTCAAAATCATCGCGAAGAATGAATAACGCCGCGAAGGTAAAGGAATATAGCGAAAGCAGCCATGGGTTCGGGGTAACGACAGCGTACTTTAGCACCTCTATACCAGTTATGGCCAAAAATATTTGGCGGGCGCGCAGCTCACCTC
The DNA here is from genome assembly GCA_035690125.1 of Saccharimonadales bacterium (SeqCode). Taxonomy (GTDB): domain Bacteria; phylum Patescibacteriota; class Saccharimonadia; order Saccharimonadales; family UBA4665; genus DASSKV01. Next base: position 5,308 of record DASSKV010000084.1, read on the forward strand.
GGGCCAAATGCCGGCTAAGATATACCATTATGACGCCCACCAACACTCCGTGCCCAGCAAGCCACTGACTATTTCCTGCAAAGTAAAGGCCGCTTATGCGGTCAGACACATGGCTGTGGGTCAGGCTCAATAGCAGCGCAACGAGGCCGTTCAGGAAAGCCCAGACCGCGACGGCATTTTTAGCGATAGCCGATTCGGGACTGTCTAAGGCAGCCGCGCTATCACCCATTCGGATGCTCCGGTAAAACCAAGCTATCCAAACTACCAGGGAAAGCTGGTAAAAATACTGGGAAAGGGTGTTTATCTGGTGGTTACTAGCATATTGCGAAACAAAGAAGACACCATAGGCTGCCTGGAAAAAGACAAAACTAGCAGATACGAGCCGCCTGCGTTTCGCCCAATCATACGCACTCAGAATTAGCACCGCAGAGGCAGTGGTGACCGTTTCGGCGGCATGCAGTACAAAAGCTGCCGAATAGTACTCGGTACAAGCATCAAGCACGTGCCGGCATGTAGTAGTTAGGATGGGGTCAAGCGTAAAGCCAGCCCCAATCACCAAAAACAAGGCCGCAATTAGCTTTTGTTTCGGCTGACGTAACAGCATATATGCTGCAACTACAACTAAGATGCCGGCTAAAATATCTCCGCTACGGAATAGCCACGAAAACGGTTCACCTGGGACTTCATACTGGCTTATAAGCGTAGTGCGGTTAGAAAGGCCGTGGTTAAGGTGAGGCGCCCACAGCCAGGTCGTTGCAGCTATAAGAAACAGGAATTGCCAGAGCAGTATCTTTGCCCGCGCTGTTAAGTACATCCCTATATTGTAGCTATAAGCACGGCTATATCCTACCTTAAATAAAGTGTTGTTGTGACATTTTTCACAGGCAACACGACATAAGCACGATACAGTAGTTTTAGAGAGGAGGAGCGATGGCAAAAGTAAAGAAAATGAATATGCCTAGGTATTACATCCGGGATGATGAAGGCCTAGACTTTTGGTGCTTTGATGCCCGCTATTACAGCGGCACAAAACCAGCTAGCTAGCGGGACTTACCAGTCACAAACTATCCGGCTTACAAAGTTTGTGGTTATTAAGTCCCGCTTTTTGTGGCCTTACAGCCATGGCCGTTAGATACTTTACAGCCATGGCCCCTGCCTCTATTGTAAAGTTAATCCTATTAATAATTAGGAGGTTATCTATGTTAATGACGATTGCGGCAATCTTATTCGTTTTGTGGATTCTCGGCCTTATTGGCCATGTAGCAGCTGGGTTCATACACATCTTGCTAGTAGTAGCTATTGTGCTGTTTATATGGCACCTGGTCACCGGTCGTCGCCACACAGTCTAGCTTGGCACTATATAACGTAAGCACTGTGAAAAATGTCATAGTGCTTACGTATCCATGGGCCGTACACTGTAGGGGCAACTTAAGGGGAGGGGAGTCATGAGACTGCTAAAAGGACGGCGTTCCAGCGGTGAAGTCAAAGAATCAGACTTCTGGCGCCAGTTTATCGTTTACTAGTCGTACCTGCACCTACATATGTTGTAAGGCTTCTACTTTATTTGTGAGCAAGGTAGAAGCCTTTTCATTTGCAGTAGAAGTTACCATTTAGCACATTTTGGCCCAAAATTTGCGCTCCGCACTCGCCGTACCGAAAGTACGCCTCGCTTGCGGTGCTCTATTTTGAACCAAACTGCACCTAAATGATTAACTTCTTGAGCGCTACAAAACTAGTAGTGGTCGCGGTTGCTTTCATCCTTCTCGCGCTGTTGCTTGGCCTTTTCTTCGGCACGTCGCAACCTGTCTAGGGCCTCCTCAAAGGTCATAGGATTTACTCCTTTCCAAGAGATTGTGAGGTTACTAGAACTAATGTAATCCTAAACACAAATATACTCAGTCATTTTTCTTACAGGTTGAATAAGGATTGGCCTGTTTACGTGTTAGATAATTCATAGCTTGTTGGGCTATTGGCCGCTACCATAGTGAAGTTAAGGGAGAGCTTGCTAGTAGTGAGCAAAAAACCAGAAGTTGACCACCGGCGCATGTCGTACTTTGCTGAAAGTTGGTGGCGACAATATCTAGACGAATAGAGAGCTATG
>DASSKV010000085.1:0-11894 GCA_035690125.1 Saccharimonadales bacterium (SeqCode)
GTCAGTGCCGCGCTTTTCCCCGCGGCTCAAGCGCAGCAACGGTTCAAATTCGTAGCGGCTAGCTGCGGCTCCAATGCTTTCGGTACGCACCAAACTACTGCGCCAGTTGGTCAGTATGCCCTCTGGCTCGCTAAAGTTACCGTATAGGTATTCGGTAACTACCAGTTCCAGCACGGCGTCGCCCAGGAATTCCAAGCGCTCATTGTGCTCGCTAACGGTCTTTTTGTGCTCATTTAGGTAGGACCTGTGGGTAAAGGCTGTAACGAGCAGGGTTACATCGTTAAAAGTAAGCCCTAGCTTCTCTTTGGCAAATTGTATGTATAGGTTAATGTCCATGGTCTTAGTTGATAGTTTTTAGTTTATAGTTTGTAGGTGAACTGTCTTTGTATCTATCAACTACAAACTACCAACTATAAACTAGTTGCTCCTTTCTATAGTTTGCCCTCGCGTATTTTCTTCATGCCCAGCAGTATAAGCTTGCCAATGTCTTCATAGGCTATTTTGTCTATAGCTTCAGTGGCTGGCAGCCACTTTATGTCGTTCAACCAGTCTTCTGGCTTCAAACTATCGGTGTTACCTAAGCCTTCTACCAAATAAATGTGCATAGTCATGAGCACTAGTGTGTGGCCGCGGCGGTAGCGGAAGTTTACCTTGCCCAACCAGCTATGGACTTTCATTTGCTGCAGGCCGGTTTCTTCCTGTATTTCGCGCTCGGCGGTTGCCTTGGGTTCTTCGCCTGGTTCTACATGGCCTTTGGGGATGGTCCAACGGTTTTTGGCGTCCTGTATAAGCAATAGCTCCAGTTCGCCACTTTTCGGGTTGCGGCGAAACACAATGCCACCAGAGGTGGTTTCATGCACCGCCTCATCAATGATAGGCCGGCGGGTTACAATCTTTTTTATGCCGGCTATAGGCTTTGGTCGTTTCATCATAGCTATTCTTTCTTCTTGGGCTTGGCTGACTTGGCAGCTTTCTTAGGCTTCTTGGGGGCATCGGCTTCACCATTCTTCTGGCGCAGTAAGGTACCGAGTACGCCGTTCACAAACTTACTGGAGTTTTCACCGCCAAAGGCCTTGGCCAGCTCAACAGCTTCGTTTATGACAACCTTGGGTGGTACGTCGTCCTCGTTTTCCAGCTCATACAGGCCTATGCGTAGGACTATCCGGTCCATGCGGGCTATTTGGTCTATCGGCCACTCCGGGGCCACCGGCTGCAGCTTCAAGTCCAAGCCTTCTGCCTGCTTGCTTACCCCGTGTACCAGGCGCTGTATGAAGTCCACATCGTCCACCATGTCGCGGTAACGCGTAATGTTGCGGTCCAGGACTTCGTCTATGTCGAAGTCTTTGTCGCCACTGCCCACACGAAATTCTTCCTCGTACAGGGTTTGGAGGGCGATGATTCGGCCCAGGTGCCGGTTCGATGCCATATTGTTAAATGTTTCCTTTGCTAACTATAACCAGTATAGCTTATGCTTTTACTGTCTTGCCGGTTTCGCGCTTGGTGGTGCGGACTTTTACCGGTGATTTTGCGTTGACGGCACGTGCCAGTTTAAGTACCAAATGGCTGCGGCGGGTGCCGGTGCGGCGTGGCGGTGTGCGTTTCTTGGGCTTACCCATATACTATCCTCCCTGTGTGTGAGGTCGTTAGGTTAATAAATATTGCCCCTATAGTAGCGAAAAACACCTTAAAACACAAGCATAAATTTGCAAAAGTTGACATAAGTGGTATAATTATCAACAATATGAGATTCTTCCGTCACCGTGACCGCGAGTTTGATAATTTTATGGCTACTGTTGAGCGAAGAAAAGCCATGGGTAAAGCAATTGGTGAACTGCGTATTGCTAAAACAGTCTTGCCAGATACGCCCAAGCCACAAAGCCAGCACCAAGAAACAACTGGCCTTCCTGACGAGGTAACTTCAAATCCTCCTGCAGTGCAGGTCGAAACACAAACGTCCGATTTCACATTATTACAGTAATCGACATTGACGGTTATTACCATGAAGCTTATGCTTATGGCATATGGGCTTTGGGGACAAGATTCGAGGGGCCAAATGGCGCGAAAACCATCGCACTGAGACCCTGCGGCGGATTTATACAACCGCTTGTGTTGGCAGCCTTGTAACGGCTGAATTGCCCGAACCAGAGCTGGAACCGGTAGAACAAGCCGAATGGAGGTTGGTTAGCGGTGCCCTTAACCGCATAACTGCCGACAACGCAACTAAAACCGCTACAACACCGGCGGTTCACATACCGCAGCAACCTGCAGCACCGGCTATAGAAACCATCCAGCCAGCCGTCGCAACCGGTTAAATGACGAAGTTGACGAGCTTGCCTGGCACGTAAATGGTCTTTTTGGGGTCGCCGGTTAGGTAGCTGGCGACTTTTTCGTTAGCCTTGGCCACCTCTACCACCGCTTCCTCGGTAGCTTCAGCTGCTACTTGGACTTCGCCGCGGAGTTTGCCGTTTACCTGCACGGCTATGGTCACTGATTCGGTTGCTATGTAGTCTTCATTAAACATAGGCCAGGAGCCAGCCTGCACAGATGTTTCGTGGCCTAGCTGCTGCCACAGCTCGTCGGCAATGTGCGGGGCAAAGGGGGCAACGCAAGCCACCAGCGCATTGAGCGCTTGCTTCCAGGCACCGTTCTTCTTTAGGTCCTGCGCCTTTAGCTTGAACAGCTCGTTCACCATGGTCATGGCCGCGGCTATAGCCGTGTTGTAGGTATTGTGCTCAATATCTTCGGTCATTTTCTTTATGGTCTGGTGCGTTATACGCAAAAGCTCGCGCTGCTGGTTTTCGCTCGTTTCGCTTGGGCCGGCTTCGTTGTATTCCTGCACCAACGCCCACAGCCGGCTTAAAAAGCGGTGCGTGCCAGGTACGCCCTGTGGGTCCCAGCGGGCACCTATCTCAAGTGGCGCGGCAAACATCAGGTAGGTACGGAGCGCATCGGCGCCGTAACCGCTATTTATAATTTCTAGTGGGTCAACACCATTGCCCTTGGACTTACTAAACGCACTGCCGTCGCTGGCAGTTACCTTGCCGTTGAACAGCATGTGCTTGAACGGTTCGGGTTCTTTTACCAGGCCAATTTTGCTTAGGAACCGCACCACGAAGCGGGCGTACAGCAAGTGGGCCGTGGCGTGGTCGCCACCGTTGTAAAAGTCTATAGGCGCCCATTTGTTCACGATGTTGCTGTCGAATATAGCCTGCTCATTCTTGGGGTCAAAGTAGCGGTACATGTACCAGCTGCTATCTATGTACGTATCCAGCGTGTCGGTTTCACGCTCGGCATCGCCACCGCAACTAGGGCACTGCACATGTAGCCAGTCGGTAGCGCGCGCCAGGGCACTGCGGCCGTCACCCGTTGGCTGAAAATCATCCAGTTCAGGCAAAACTACCGGCAACTGGTCATCGGGCACGCGAACGGCGCCGCACTTTGGGCAGTTAATGATGGGTATCGGCGCGCCCCAGTAACGCTGGCGGCTTACGCTCCAGTCGCGCATGCGGTAGTTTATGGAGTAATGCCCCTGGTTCATACTTTCCAGATAGTGGACAATGTCCTCTCGTGCATCACTTGTAGTCTTACCTTTATATGCGGGGCCTATCATCGTGCCTTCGCCAGCATACCACTCAGCATCTTTACCACTAGCAGCAGTGAAGACCTTTTTTATTGGTAAATTAAACTTTTTAGCAAATTCGAAGTCACGCTCATCGTGTGCTGGCACGGCCATAATCGCCCCAGTACCGTATCCCGCTAAAACATAATCAGCAACCCAAATCGGAACAGCTTCATCACTCAGCGGGTTAATTGCATAAGAACCGGTAAATACCCCTGTTTTCTCCTTGTTGGCTTGGCGTTCTACCTCGGTCTTTTTTACTGATTCGTCTATGTATGCCTCGACAGCTTCTTTTTGGGCTTCGCTTGTAATACTGGGTACAAGTTCGTGTTCTGGAGCGATTACCATGAAAGTGGCTCCATAAAGTGTGTCTGGGCGTGTGGTAAAAACTTTTAGAATTGGCTCTGCGTCAATATCCTCAAGTTTTACTTCATCAAAATTATAAATTTTAGGGCGCTCGTTTGGAGAGTTTACAACAGGGAAATCAATTACGGCGCCTATGCTGCGGCCTATCCAGTTCTTTTGTGCTAGCTTGACGCTCTCGGTCCAGTCCAGGTCGTCGGTCGCCTCCAGCAGCTCGTCGGCGTAGTCGGTTATTTTAAAGAACCACTGTTTTATTTCGCGCTTTTCTACCAGCGGGTCGTCCGGGCCGTCATGGCGCCAGCATTTGCCGTCTATAACCTGCTCGTTGGCCAGCACTGTGTTGTCTATGGCGCACCACCATTGCATGCGCGAATCTTGGTAGGCCAGGCCTTCGTCGAACATGCGGGCAAAAATCCATTGTGTCCACTTGTAGTAGCTGGGTTCGTGGGTGGCAATCTCTTTGCTCCAGTCGTTGCTCCAGCCCATGGCTTTGTACTGTTTGTGGTAGTCAGGGATTATTTTGGCCATGCTTGCTTGGGGCGACACGCCACTCTTTATGGCGTAGTTTTCGGCCGGCAAGCCAAAAGCATCCCAGCCTACCGGGTGGTAGCTTTCGTAGCCTTGCTGGCGCTTAAAGCGGGCCTTAACGTCGCTTATGGTGTAGTTCATAGCGTGGCCAATGTGTATGCCTGCACCGCTCGGGTAGTTGAACATACTCATAGCGATGTACTTGGGCTTGCTGCTTTGCAGGTCAGCCGTATACACCCCGGTCTCATCCCAGATTTTCTGCCACTTAGGCTCTATTTCTTTCGGGTTATATCGCTGCATATCAGGGGTTATTGTAACAGCTTTCCCCTGTTACGGCTACTGTATAATGGGGGCTATGGCTTCGGTAATAGTACTGGCTGGCGGCTCGTCAGACGAACGCGAAATATCACTGCGCTCTGGTGCCGCTGTAGCCGAAGCGCTTAAGCTCAAGGGCCACGAGGTGCAGGAGCTTGACCCGTCACAGCCCATACCACCCGATACCCTCAAGCAAGCTGATGTAGTTTTTCCAGTCTTGCACGGAGCCGGGGGCGAAGATGGCAGCCTGCAAGGGCAACTGGATGCTTTGCAGGTAGCCTATGTTGGCTCAGGTGTAGCGGCGTCCGAACTTTGTTTCGACAAATGGCGCTACAAGCAATTTATAAATTCCCATGGGCTGCCCGTGCCACATGGCGAAATAGTCACTGTCGATACTTTTTGGCAGTTTTCGCTGGTTTCAAAACCATTTGTGTTCAAGCCCTACGACGGAGGTTCCAGTGTAGATACTTACTTACACCGTAGTGGTTTGGTTCCCAAGGAAACAATCGCCGACATTTTTACCCGCCACCCAAAGATGCTCTTAGAAGAGCTGGTGGAAGGCACCGAAATCACCGTTAGTGTCCTGGGAGACCAAGCGCTGCCCGTCATAGAGATAATCCCACCGAGCGGCGGCGAGTTTGACTACACCAACAAGTACAACGGCAAGAGCCAAGAGCTATGCCCGCCCGAGCATGTTAGCGCAGAGCTGCAGCAAAAAGCTCAAGAGTTAGCCCTGAAAGCGCACAACCTATGCGGCTGCCGCGACTATAGCCGGACCGACATCATGATAAACTCTGCGGGCGAGCTATATATATTGGAAACTAACACCATCCCAGGCATGACAACGCAAAGCCTCTTCCCTAAGGCAGCCGAAACTACCGGTATAAGCATGGAAGACCTATGCGACCGCTTGGTGCAGATGGCACTGGCTCGTAAAACTACTTAAACTGCTTGGCTTTTACCCGTAGCCAGGCTGGTGATTGGCGCACAAGCTTAGCTGCGTCGTCCGGGTTAGCCAGTAGTTGTTTTAAAGCTTCCTCGGCAAACACGCCGTTTTGCGAGCCTTTGGCTAGCACTATTGCGCCTTCCTCAAGCTGACCTTTTACGTATTCGCCAGCTTCGTAAGGGTTCAGGAACTGTTCTACGCGGCAACCCTTTTCGCTAGCCGCCGGTGCCAGGAATTCATTTGCCTGCCCGCCTATAGTAACCACCAGGTCGAGCTTGCCCGGGTCGCAGTACTCACCGACATCACGGTGCATTTCTTGGCTCCCTTCACCCATTTCGTTCATACTGCCCAGTATAGCCACCCGTTGCGGAGCATCCAGCGAGTACAGCACATCCAGTGCGGCCTTTACGGCAACCGGGCTCGCGTTGTACGTGTCATCTATCAAACTGGCGCCGTTTACGCCGCCTAGTATCTGCATCCGCCCGGCAAAGGGTTGCACTTGCTCTATGCCGGCCTTGGTTTCATCAAGCGTAAGACCCAGCTTGCGCGCAACCGCAGCCGCCGCCAACAGTATAGTCGCGCCTTGCTGCCCCAAAAACGGCGTATCGGCTTCCAGCGTCTGGACATCCGGCAAGTGCACGCTTATGTGCTGCCCGCCTAGGCCGTGCGCCTCGCGGCTAGTTATGCTGTATTCCCCGTTTTTACCATAAGAGATGTATGGCTTTTTGGGCAAATATTCGGGTGCTATGTCTTCAACATTCAGTAGTGCCTCTTTAGAAAAGTCCATCACAGCCAACTCCTCCCTTGCCACTGCCGCCAGGTCGCCAAAGTATTCCATATGCTCTGGCGCAACTGCCGTAACAACAGCAAGTTCGGGTTGCAGGTACGCAAAATCTTGCATTTGACCGGGGCCGTCCACGCCAAGCTCCAGCACGGCTATGTCATATGGGTAAGGCCGCCTTAGTACATTTGCATTCTGTATTAGTATCTTTAGCCATGCGAACGGGTTCAATATGTTGGGCTCCGCCTGGCCAAACAGCACCAGCGGCACCGTAAGGCGGTCATTGTAGTTGCCGTCTTGGTAAATCACTTTCCGGCTTTTTTCTAGCGTTTTAGCTATCGCTAGCTTGGTAGACGTCTTGCCGACACTGCCAGCTACAGCGACAATCCGGAAATCATTCTTCTGACGAAGCTGCTTTACTTGCCGCTCAAGTAAACGGCAAACTAATGCTTTACCTATTTTTTTAGGGTTCATTACCGCCATTATACCTTAAGAGGCTTACGGTAGTTGTTAAAGCGACTGTAGGCTGGTGCCGCCGAGTAGTGACTGCAATTGTGGGTCAGTAGAAAGCTTCTTTTCGAGGTCAGTTATTACCTGTAGCGCTGGTTCAGCACCTGTAGGCGCGGTAACTGTTACGGGGTCGTACGAAAGCGTGCTGGTCAGCGTGCCCTGGAAGTGGCTCTTGGTGTTGTCTTGGGCGGTGGAGTGTGTGCTTAGCTTGACGATGCGCTTTGTGCTTTTATCGACCCACACCGTTATGGGCGTGGTGTCGCCATCGGCGAGCGAGCTAGTGTCGGGCTGCTTGTACTTACTGCTGCCGCACTTTTGCATGTCCTTCAGTACACTAAGCTGGCTCAAGTTTTTGGCATAGCCGGCAAATTTGTTGTCATTCATAGCTAGTTCGTACTTTTCGGCTGCCTTGCCATTAACACTGTCAGTCGCATGGCTCTTGATTGTTATGAACTGGTTGGTCTGGTACATGGTTTCTAGTAGGCTGACGTCTGACTTATTGAGCGCCCAACTGGTATCAAGCGCGCAGGTTGCGCCTGCTTGCTTAAGCAGTGTACTGTCCACTTCTATCCACTTATTGGAAAGGCTGCCGGCGACCGACTTTACTGCGCCGCCCGCACCTGGTGCAAACGATTCTACTAGGCTACTTATAGTGCTGAGGTCGCCTGCTTTTACGTATAAGTTTTGGTCGACCAAGCGTAGCTCGAGCGGCAGGCTTATGCCTGTCATGGTAAGGTTTAGGTTTACATCAGCTGCTTTGCTGTCTAGGTTGGCTGAAGTTTTGGCATCCACCTTGACGGCCAGGCCGCCATCAGACGAGGTCGGGCTGGTTTCGAAACTGGTTACGCTACTGACATTACGCTGCGCCAGCGTGTTTTCGAATGCCGTCTTCAGGACGTTTTCGGGCTTATTGGGCACAACATAGCCGTAGTACGCAGCACTGGCAGCGCCGCCCAGCAGCACCAAGGCGCCAACTACTACAAGCGCGGCTTTTGGCAAATGGCGTTTGCTTTTGCCGGCAACAGGGACACCCTCCACTGCACCGCTCATTACGGCGCCATTCTCGCTAGAAGTTGCTTCGGGCGCGGCAGGCGTAACAGTAGGTTCCGCAGGTGTTTCGCTAACATTGGGCGCGGCTTCTGCTGGCTTTTCGGGTGCGGATGCTTCAGCAGGCGCGGAAGTAACTTCGGGGGCCATAGTTGCCGGAGCTTCCGGAGCAGGCACTTCTGGCTGTTCTGTTGGTGTTGGTGTGGGCTGCGCCGGCTCTGGTGCTAGCGGGTTGTCAGTGCCTTCGGTATTTGGTTCCATTGTATATCCTAGTTGTTGCTTAGTATTGGTTTTGATTATACATAAGCATTATGGTTTAGCAAACGTGGTGGAGCATAAGGGATTTGAACCCTTGGCCTCCTGCGTGCGATGCAGGCGCTCTAGCCGGGCTGAGCTAATGCCCCTCGTTCCCAGGCGTGCAAACCAACGAAGTGTTTGCGCGACTGAAAGCGAGGCTCGATACGAAAGCTGTAGCAGTTTACGACAGTATACTGTGGAGGCTGAAGTTATCGAACGAGCTGGTGGGCGAGGTGGGACTTGAACCCACAAGGTTGTTAAGACCAGCGGATTTTAAGTCCGCCGCGTATACCAATTCCGCCACTCGCCCGCGGCTGCTCACTATTATACAAAAGTTGCTGCTAATCAAGGATTATTTCGGCGGAGGCCAGTTTGGGCAGCAGCACTTGCATGTTAGCGGATAGCGAAAGGCTCATGAGGTCTTCGAGGTCAAAGTAGTCAAAGTCATCAAACTTACCAGCCTCTTGCACTTCCGGCTCGCCGCCCTCAATTACAGCCTGGAACCAATGGTAGCGGAAGTAGCCGTCGGCATCTTCAAACTCTTCGCTACCCAGAGCCTTAACCAGCCTGACTTGTACGCCTAGCTCTTCGCGCAGTTCGCGCACAGCCGCAGCCTCGGCGGTCTCGCCCTTTTCTACCTTGCCACCCGGCAGCTCCCAGTGCTGGAACTTCTGTGTATTCCGGTGCAATAGCAGCAACCGGTCATAACCGTCCACAACAACACACCCAGCCAAATCAATAGGCTTCATACCTAAAAGTGTATCTAATCCAAAACAACAAACCAAGCACAGTAAATCCAGTGTAGTCCACCCGCCGTCAGTAGCCCATGCAATTATCTGTAACCCACCCGCCGGCAGAATCCAACGAAGTGAATCTGCCGGCGTAAGCGAGGCTCGATACGGAAGCTGTAATGAAAAAGCCCCAGCTTTTTTATGCAAGCTGGAGCTATCGAATGAGCTGGAGGCGCCTACGGGAGTTGCACCCGTCTACGAGGTTTTGCAGACCTCTGCGTAACTGCTCCGCCAAGGCGCCGCGTCAAAGTGAACAGCGCTATTATAGCCTACGGAGCACACCAAACGGAAACGCTAAGGCTGTTCGAAAACCGGAGCCTTGTCCTCAACCGGTTGGTAAGGCACCCCCTTAGAGTGACCCACTACTTCTGCATTAGCCAATGTTGGTGTTGGCATTTCAACCTGCAGCTGGTCCAATACGCCGGCTATAACTTCTGGGTGTACGCCCTGCTGGCTTAAGAAATAATTAAGCTGTTCAATCCCCTGCTTGCTAACGGGCGTACCGCTATCTGCCCATTCACCGGCTAGTTTCAGCCAAGTCTGGGAGCTAAAGCGGACAAACTGGTCATACTTTGGGTCTTTGGGGCTATGGCTGCGCAAATCTTTCTTTAAATTTTCTATTTCCATTTCTACACCGACTTCTTCGCGGTGCCTTACAAACTCTTGCGGGTCTAGTAACCGCAAAGTTGTTTGCCCCAGCTCAATATGCCTTCTAGCTAGCGCCTTAGTCGCCTCTACTGAGTAGCCGCCTAACCTCGCAGCCTGCCTTAAGGCAAAGTTAGCAGGCCATAGCAACACTTCACTTTTGCTTACCATGCTCCCTCCTTCTCCACTTGTTTAATGGCTGGCTTCCCATTGCTGTTCGTCCTCCACAAAGCTCCGGGCGGCGGTGTCTAGTCCCGGCGCTTCGACCATGGTATGGAGCATGCTTTGTATGCCTGGGCTTGGCAAGCGGTAAGCTTGGGCTATCAGTTCGCTAAAGGTAGGGAGTGGCTGCGGAACACTTAGTGGTATTTCGTCGCCAGCAAAGACGGTTTTACCCAAATAACCCATTTTTTCAACGGCGGTAAGTGGCTCCGCTTCGCGGAGTGGAGGCGCCGGAGCCGTCAAATCCAGCGGCCCTGGGTCGCGCGAAACTGGCCGCTGCGTGCTTAACTCGTAGCGTGTTTGCTCATGCATACATCCCTCCTTCACTTAAACGAAGCTAGTCACTATACGCTTATGCCTACGTAATGTAAGTAAGATTTCTTATTGCTAACGCTTTATGCTAACGCGAATGCAGGCGGGATGTCGGCGCGGCCGGTTATCAGTTGCACCAGCATCCGGCCTAGGCGGTGGCCGGCGCTGCCGGTGTAGGTGGCAAAGTCACTGGCGCTGGGCGACCACATCAGCTCGCGCATTATGCTAAACAAGCTTTCAGGGTTCTGGTAGTCTAGTTCGTTCGTTTCATCGGCCTCAGCAATCGTATCCACTTCTTGTTGTTTCATAAAAGTACGCCTTGTTTCATCTTGCTCACCAGTTGAAGTCGTGGCTAGTATTGGCTCCACGGCTTCACCATCAACTTCTTTTACAATCAAGCCGGCGCTGCCCAACACTTCGTTAGTTGAATTCGCCACCTCCAGTATCATCGGTAGCGGCATAGCCTCATCTGCTAGTTCAATCTCGGTCTGTAGCCCCACCACTTCCGGAACAACCTCTGGCAGAGCCATGGCATAGGCTTCTGCCTCCTGCTGGACATTCACTATTAGCTCATCTAGGCTGTCCAGCTCAAACAAGCCTTCCGGCCAGGCCGCATCTGTTTCCCCAACCTCATCAGCTTCCGTGCTGGGGGACGCCAACTCAGCCACCATTTCCTGGAACATCGCATCATAATCAAGCTCAGGTCCATTTTCAACCTCGATAACTATAGGCAGCTCTAAGGAAGGCACTTCGTCTTCAAATAGTGCGTATTCTGGCGTTTCCTGCAGTGTGTCCATACCCATCTCTGGGGCTTCCTGCAGTCGTACAAAAGCTGTTTCAATAGCAGCAGCCGGCAATTCCACCGGTTTTTCGGAGACCACCCCTGCGCTAGGCCGTTCGTCCTTCAATACAGGCCTACTAAGTTCTGCTATTTCAATTACTGGTTTCTCGGCTATAGCACTTTCTGTCGGGCGAACAGGCACATCCTTTTTAGCACGTGCTTCCGGCTTCACTGCTGGTGTTTGCGCCTCTTCCAGCTGCTGCATGTGCCGCATAGCCAGCTCCACTTGCGTCAAAGGCTTCTCTACCGGTGCCGGTTTCGGCTTCTCCGGCGCGGTAACGTTAACAGCCACAGCCTCGGATTTAACAACTTCAACTTGCGGCTTTTCCTGTAAGGCAACCGAGACTGGCAATGCTTCGGCAGTGACAGTAAGCTTCTCGGACCTAACTTTTTCAGACTGTTTGCTTGCTGGTTTCTCTTCGGACTTAGCTTGGGTCTTGTCTGGTACATTCCGGTTTTCTGGAGTCGCAAAACTCATCATAGCAAGTTCGGCTATATCTTCTGCCGCTTGAGGGTTCTCTTGTGCATATTCATTTAGCCATGTACAGATCTTAACAGCCCGCCGGGCGTCATCTGGCATCTCCATATTTTGATGGCTTGCGGGTATTGCTGGCTGCTCGAAGCTCATTCTGTCATACCACCTTCAGAGCGTTTAGGCCTCGCCAGGCTTTTTGGAT
>DASSKV010000086.1:0-18910 GCA_035690125.1 Saccharimonadales bacterium (SeqCode)
AGGTATGACTATGGTAGCTAACAGTAGCCAGTGTGGTAAATAATAGGGGTCGTTAGGGGTGCCTATGACATTGTGGAATATCTGGTAGCAGTATAGCGAGCCAATAATTACAAACAGAAAGACCAGCAGTTTAGTGCCGCCAATTGATATGCGTATATGTTCTTTTTCTGCCCATAACCGTGTGCCGGTGCTTAGGATGTGGAATGCTATAACCGGAATAACAAGGTTAGCGTAGTTGGTTAGAATAACGGAAGCCCCGTAAAAACTAGGGTGACCATTAGCTATAGAACCTAATATTAAGCCTATTAGTGCTGGTATGGGTAACCCCCAGGCAAGCCACATGATGGAGTTAGATATATGGGCCATTGGAGTCCCCTCGGGAGTTTCCTCTATAACAGACGCATAAGCTTTGATAGTGCTGTAGCCGTAGAAGGCTACCAACCATATCAAGATAAACGGAAAAATAATAAAGAAGAGTATCACGTGGTACTCAATCGATGACAGGTGGTATGAAGTCTCGGCTGAGTGGTTAGTAGGCAGTACCAAACTTAGTATGAGGTATAGGACGGCTAGAATTCCGTAATACAATAGCGTCCTATCAAATCGTCTCGCAGCTTTCATCGAGCGCATTATACAACTTCTTGGTGCTGTTGTTCTGTAAAAATGGCAGTAAAATTCAAAAAAAGTGCCGTCAAAGGCAGTTAATACGCTTGTGCTTAAGGCTGCTAGCAGTATAGTCTGTAGGTAAATGCCCGCGAAATACCCGTACTTCAATAAGAGATATGTAATATATTTGCTGGTAATAGCATTGCTGCTATACGCTGTATTGCCGCAGCTGAATGCATTTAAAAGGAGCATCTCCCTCCTAGAACACGTAAATGTGTCCTGGCTGCTACTGGCTGTAGTTGTCAGCCTCGTAGCCCATATTGTCTCCGGCTTCAAATACGTTAGCCTTGCCCTTAAGCCGCTTCGCGTTTTCGCTACCGTGTTGGTGCAACTGGCTAGCCTACTCGTAAACCGACTGGTGCCCGCTGGCATAGGCGGCATTGGCATCAACTACCTATACCTCAGTAAATTTAAGCACAACAAAGTCCAGTCAGCAGTTGTAGTAAGCATGAACAATTTAGTCGGCTTTGTTGGCCATATGGCGCTTGTAGCATTAGTGCTTTTAGTAGCGCCTACCACATCGTTTAATTTCCATCTGTCCTCATATATAGTCGTTATCGCTACCCTGCTGGTGTTCATAATTGGCTTGGGAGCGTACACATTTAGAAAGCGTTTTACAAAGTTGTTAGCCCAGTTGCTAACTAGCTTACGCATCTACCGGCGTCATCCGCTCAAAATAGTTTGGGCAGTTTTTTGGTCTATGGTTATAGCCGCGTCTTACGCTGCGTGTTTGTGGTACAGTGCCAAAGCTTTAGGTTTGCAGCTAAACTTTTTGCAAGCGCTTGTAGTCTTAACGCTGGGTATAGCTGCTACTTCCATAAGCCCAACGCCTGGTGGCCTGATAGGCGTAGAGGCTGCACTGGTTGCTGGGTTGGTAGCCTACAATTCAAGCGCAAGCCAAGCCCTGGCGGTAGCCCTGCTCTACCGTCTTATAACCTACTGGTTCGCCCTACTCCTCGGTGCCTTCGCTTTCGTTGCTTGCCGCAGAGCTAAGTATTTCTAGGAGGCTCCCCTTACTGGACGAGCTTCGCAATTTTCGAGCTAATACAAAAGTCTGATTGTTAACTCTTAGGCTTCATTTTTTTAATGCGCATGCGTTCATGAATTAGTTTTACAGCAAAGAGCAAGGACACAAACAAGCTAAAAGCTGAAAAAACAGTATGGGCTACAAAACTAGACCAGTTAAATTTAATAGCCAACATTAGAATGCTAAAAGGAATAAGCGTCAAAGTGAAATATGGAATTCCCAACCTATCGGCTGCCAATAAGTCATAATAATTACGTGATTGCACGTCAGGTCCCATCTGACCACCTAAATACTCAGCAGCAGTCTGGTCCCAATCATCCATTTCTTGTTGCTGCAAAAGATTAACTGCTATTCTTTGTGCATCTTCGGGATGCTGCGCGTAATATTGCTCTAGAGGATTTGGCTTTCTAAGATCGCCGGATGCATCGTATGGGTCGCTGTAAAGAGCATAAACTATATCGGCTTCAGAATATCCCTGCTCAAGCAGTTTTTGCTTGGTAATAATGAATTTTAATCCCTTTGCACGATCTTGGTTGATAATATTCGTGATTGCTTTTTCTTTTTGTGAGTCCATGCTTGGATTATAGCAAAATAAAAAGCACTTTAATAAAAGTGCTTATGCTTGGTTCCCCCTAGTAGACGCACTTCGCAACTATTCTGATGATTCTGAGTCGTTTTCGATTGCAGATTTACTCGCAATTGAGCCTACTTGAGTTGCAAAAGCCTTACGAAGCAGCTCATTGACGGTAGTACCTTGCGCTTCGGCTTGTATACCAATTTGAGTCACTACATCCTGGGCTAGAGTTTCTGGGATATTTGAATTAGACATACTGGAAGTATAACAAAGCAAAAAGATTCCCGCATTCAAGAATCATTAAGCGTAAGAATCTTGGCTCCCTCTAATGGATGAGCTTCGCAACTTTAGCAAGGATTACGAGTTGCCGACCATACTTTTCTAGCGTGTCGGTGCGCGTTGGCATATTTGGCGGGTGTTAAATTAGCAATGTTACCATGTACTAATTGAGTAAGCCTGTTAGGATAACCATCTGTTTTTACTTCGAGCCTAGCAAAAAATGACTCAGCGTGCTCTGGCGTAAGCTGTTCGACGATTACAAGCTTACCACCAGCTATTAGTAACCTGCCTGCTTCGCGTAGTAATGCAATCTTAGTATTATCCGACTGCTCTACTGCGGCATCATATTCGGGACACTTTGTACTGGTAAGGAATATGTTGCGAACTGTTTGCCAGTCAACGCCTAAATATGGATCGCCAAACACATTGCGCGCTAATATCACATTGATGCTAGCATCTTCAAACTGGGGCATATGCCTAGCGTCTGCATTAATTGCAGTTAATGCTGGTTCACGTAATAAAGAGGTGTTTAGCGCATGCGCGTTAGTATCTACTGCAAAGTGCTCGTAGTCATCGCCAAAATGTGGGCCAGCTCGTTCGCCACAGCCAATCTCAACAATTTTCATAAACTAATAATACCACAAAATGAGGTATATGTATAGTGCTTATACTTGGCTCCCCCTACTGGATTCGAACTACTGGAAAGACAATGGTAATTTGGCTGGGACGGAGGGATTCGAACCCCCGAATGCCGGGACCAAAACCCGGTGCCTTACCACTTGGCCACGTCCCATCGTCTAAGCGTACGCCACTGCCTTGTTTTGCCTGAGGGCAAAAGCTTCGGCCTATGGCTACGCTTTTCCTCTAAATTTCACAAACAGCTTCGCTTGGTTTGTGAAATTGGCTTTTTAACCCCTAGATTTTATCCTAAATAAGATGCTTGTACAAATAACTGCTGCTTTGACGCTTGTGCTTTAGCGCAGGGTTGTTATACTTGGCGTTAGATAGTGTGATTAACAGAGAAAAATGGAACCGCAAAAACATAAATCTTTAGCTGCTTGGTTGCTGCATATAAGCAGTGGCTTGTCTGTACCCATTGAAGCCGCCCCGCAGAACGCAGAAGAAAAACGCCAAGAAAAGGTCATGGAGCATCTGTTCTTGTACGGCCTAGCGGTACTCACAGTTTTGGTTGGCGGCTGGCTAACGGCTGGACATTTCCTTGCTAAAGCGCAGGTCGGCACTGCCTTACTGCCACTTAACCATTCAAACGAGACACTGGCTAATGTTATTAGCTCCCAAGCGCAAAACTATAAACTTGCTGTTTCATACCCCGGCGGTAGCCAAAAGAAATTTGCCTTGTCCGACATGGGTTTTAACGTGGATACTACAGCTACGGTGGCCAGTATCCGTACTGAGCAAACGGGCTTTATGCAGCGATTACTGTGGTGGCGGCCTATAAAAAAACAGCTGGTGCTTAGGGTGGATACTCACGCCCTGCATAATTTTTTAGCTAAAAATATAACGCAGACCGTGCAGCCTTCTAAGGATGCAACCATAACCATCACCAATGGTGCTGTCAAGTTAAGCAATGCTACCGCTGGTAAAGAGTATGGGCTGAAGGACCCCCAGGTCACCGTCGCCAACCTTGCAGCATCCCTTTCAACATCTGTTAAGTTACAAACCCTTACCATAAACCCAGCGCTTACGCAGGAGCAACTTACGTCATCGAAGGCCGAGATAGAAAAGATTCTGGACCAAAAGGGCACCTTTAACATTGGCGGCAAGACAGTCACGCCGAGCAAGGATGATATAGCTGCGTGGTTAGAACTAACACCAGATGAAAAAGCGAAAAAAGTAGATGTAGATATAAACAGTGGCAAAGTACTGGAGTACATAAATAAGATTGCTGCGGCCAGCGTACACCCTCCGCGCGACCAAGTAGAAGTCCAGCGGGACGACGGCACTACTGCGATTCTAGTCCCCGGCGTTAACGGTGTGGATGTTACGGCTAAGGATTCCATAGCCAGCGATGTAACCTCTATGCTACTTAGCGGTAAGGGAGTCAACACCGAACTGCCTGTGAGCTTTGCTTCATTCAGGACTATAACAGCACAAGCCTACCCTAAATGGATAGAGGTGGACCTTACCAACAAGCGGATGTATGCCTATGAGCAGACGAACTTGGTTAAGACATTCCTGGTTAGTGCTGGGGCACCCCATACCCCTACAGTGACGGGCCAATACTCCATATATGCCAAGTACACGCAGCAAGATATGTACGGATTAAACGTAGATGGTAGCCGGTACTACCAGCCGGCGGTGCCATGGGTAAACTATTTTTATAAAGATTATGCCATACACGGCAACTACTGGCGGCCGCTAAGCTACTTCGGTAATATAAACAGTTCGCACGGCTGCGTGGGGGTTACGCCTTATGATGGTGAATGGGTATATGACTGGGCGCCCATAGGCACGCCAGTAATCATCCATACCTAATAATTTGGCGCTGCCGGCAAGCCGAAGAACTCTTCTAAGGTAGCTATGTGCTTGTTGTGCATTTCGGTACTCAATTCTTTGCCGACATAACGGAAATGCCAGGCTTCGTTCCGATAGCCGGTTATAGTGGTCTTGTCGGCTGGGTAGCGTAGGATAAAACCATACTTGTAGGCGTTGGCAACAGCCCATTTTCCGCCCGGCGTGCTGCCAAAACAGTCCTGTACATTGCAGTTGTCGCTGCCTAGGTCCACCGCCCAGCCGGTCTGGTGCTCACTATAACCTGGCCTGGCACTCTCCTTATCGGCATATTGCTGGCCAAAACCGTTGACCTCACTGTTATATGCTATTTGCTGTGTTTCAAAAGAACGGTAGCCACTCTCGGGCGTTAGTGTGTAGCCGGCCTTTTGCGCGTCGTCTAACATAGCAGCCAAAGCGTCAGCTGCCTGCGAACGCAAGAGTTGAGGGTTGCCAGCCTGTACTAGGTCAGTGGGGGCATACTGCAGTGGTGAGAGTGGCCGCTTTTTGTTAACAACTACCCATGGGCTTGAAGGGTCTGAAAGCGAGTATTTCTTTTTGTTGAAAGTGGCTGCAGGCTTCGTGCTAGGGGCCTTAGCGTGCGATGGCTTTAACCACGCATAGACGCCGATACCGACGACCAGAACAAGGCAAAGAAGCGCGTACTTTTTCATTCCTTCTAGTATACCTTTTCCTGTACTGGCTTGAGCCATACTTTAATTTTCTGTAAAGTTGTATGGAGTTAGTTACATTATGGCAACCAAAAAACCATTCAATTCCGCGGATTATGTAGTGCCTGTAAACATCAATGGTATGCAGGGGCGTATGCTGCATGTGCCAGCCAAGCGAGGTAAGAAACGGAATATCTTGCTTATAGCCGGCCACCACACCAGTATTGAACGGCTAGTCGGTGTAATAGAACAGCTGAACAAATATGGCGACGTTACGTCCCCGGACCTACCGGGTTTTGGGGGCATGGACAGCTTTTATAAAATCGGCAAGCAGCCTACGCTTGATAACCTGGCGGATTATCTAGCGGCATTTATACGTTTGCGCTACAAGAAACACGAACGGTTTGTAATAATTGGCATTTCCTTTGGCTTTGCAGTCGTGACCCGCATGCTCCAGAAATACCCTGAGATAGCGGCGCGGGCAGACTTTGTAGTAAGCCTGGTGGGTTTAGTGCACAAGGATGACTTTGCACTGCGCAAGCGTATCATGTGGGAGCTGCGTACGCTAACGAGCTTTTTACAGCACCGCATACCTGCTTGGTTAATGCTACATGTTGCGTTGCAGCCTCGGCTTATACGCACGACCTATCACCTATACTCCGCTAGTAACCCGAAGATGAAGGGCCGTGACCGCGCAGAACAGGATAAGCTAATAGATTTCGAAATAAACCTCTGGCGCCAAAACGACACGCGTACCCACGCCTTCACCACACTCGAGATGTTTAACTTAGACCTGTGCAACGCTCAGGTTAAGACGCCTGTATACCACGTTGCTGTCAAAGGCGACCGCTACTTTGATAACCACTATGTGGAACAGCATATGCGCATAATATACAGTGATTTTGAGCTTATAGAGTCTACTATGAAGGGTCATGTACCCACTGTGATTGCCGATGCCAAAGATGCTGCGCCTTTTGTACCAAAGCGTTTACGCGAACTGCTATCAAAGAAGTAAATGGTATACTGTAAACAATGAAAATCGGCCTAGTTTGTCCCTACAACATTGCTAAAGGCGGCGGCGTACAGGAAATAGTGTATGCCATGTACCGCGAACTAACCTCCCGCGGCCACAGCGTCAAGATTATAACACCGCAACCGCGAGACGGCAGTGCCTTACCAGCCGAAGACATACTGTTTGTGGGTGCGGCCACAGACTTCCGCTCCCCTACCCATACCAGCCTGCAGGTTTCAGCTAGTGTTGACGGCGAAGCTATCGGCCAAATGCTAGAGCAAGAGTCGTTCGACATACTACACTTCCATGAGCCGTGGGTACCAGTGCTGAGCCGCCAGGTGCTTAGCCGGAGCAACAGTGTGAACATTGCGACTTTCCATGGGGTAGTCCCTGAGACGCTTATGAGCCGGACTGTCGTAAAAGTGGTTACCCCCTACTCGCTATCTATCCTAAAGTACTTACATGAACTGACAGCAGTGTCGGAGGCCGCAGCCGAATATGTGCGCAGCCTTACTGATGATCCACTGACCATCATCCCTAATGGCATCGACCTATCTAGGTACACCAAGCATCCTAGCAAAGCCCCCAATAACCCGCTTACTATCCTGTACATTGGCCGCCTGGAGCGGCGAAAAGGTGTCAAATACCTGTTGCAGGCCTTCAAATTACTCAGCCAGGACCAAGATAACGTCAAGCTAATCATAGCCGGCGATGGACCAGACCGCGAAAAGTTAGAACTGCTTGCCGAAGATTTAGAGATACATAACGTTGACTTCCTGGGCTTTATAAGCGAAGAACTTAAAACACAGCTGCTGCAGGAAGCGACAGTTTTCTGTTCGCCTGCTGTGTATGGAGAAAGTTTTGGCATAGTACTGTTGGAAGCAATGGCTACTGGCGCGGTTACTGTCGCCGGGAACAATTCAGGTTATGCGGCGCTTATGCAGGAGCTTGGCGCAATATCCATCGTAAACCCGCACGATGCGGATGAATTTGCCCGACGGCTCAAACTGCTCCTTACTGAAACAAAGCTTCGCACACTATGGCAGGAATGGGCTGATGAATATGTCAAGCAGTTCAACTGGCCACAGGTTATTGACCAGTATGAAGCGTTGTACCACGAAGCACTTGAACGCCACGCGCACTGAGTCATGGAAACACTAAAGATTGGTTTTGTATTCGACGACTCGCTCGATAAGACTGACGGTGTGCAACAGTATGTTTTAGCCCTCGGCAGCTGGCTTGCAGGCCAAGGTCACGAAGTCCATTACCTCGTGGGGGAAACAAGGCGCAAAGATTTGCCGCGTGTGCATAGCCTTAGCAGGAACATTTCAGTGCGCTTCAATGGCAATCGCCTGTCGATGCCGCTGCCAGCTTCTAAAAAGGCTATCCAATCACTTATCACGCAGGAAGCGTTTGATATTTTGCATGTGCAAGTACCCTATAGCCCTTTTATGGCTGGCAAGGTGCTGTCAAAAGCTACGCCAACAACCGCAGTCATAGGCACATTCCACATTTTGCCAAATTCTAAGCTAGCGACAACAGCCAACCGCTTGCTTGCACTATGGTTGCAGGCAAGCCTAAGACGGTTTGATGAGTTTGTTAGCGTATCTACGGCTGCAGCCACTTTTGCACAACGTATATACGGCATAAACAGCAAGGTTCTGCCAAATGTCGTGGACTATGACGTTTTTCACAATACAACTGCCCTACCCCAATATAGCGATGACACACCTACTATATTGTTTTTGGGCCGGCTGGTACCGCGCAAAGGCTGCCAAACATTGCTTGAAGCAGTGGATATACTGGTCAACCAGCGAGGGATGAATGACTTGCGAGTCCTTGTCGGTGGCAAGGGACCACTTATGGCCAGCCTGAATCAATATGTTGCTGAGCACAAACTTAAAACTAATGTGAACTTCCTAGGCTATATAGACGAAACAGACAAGCCCAAACTCTATGCTTCGGCTGATATATCCGTTTTTCCAAGTAGTGGCGGCGAAAGTTTCGGCATAGTTTTACTTGAGGCAATGGCAAGCGGCAGGGCGGCGGTGCTAGCCGGCAATAACCCGGGCTATGCCTCCGTGCTTGTTGATAAGCCGGAACTGTTGTTTGAAGCAGCAAACGCTGAAGCTTTAGCTGAAAAACTTGAGACTTTGCTCAAGGACAAAGTACTTCGCGAGAAGCAGGCTGCATGGGGAGCGGCTTATGTACGCAATTTTGATACTGCCCGTGTTGGTTTACAGCTAGAGGATGTCTATAAACAAGCATTGCGCTCAAGGCGTAACGTGCAATAATGTAGTTAACATGTTCCGCCTAAACCGAAACAATGACCTGCCAGAAGTAGCCGTAACAGTAAGCACGCGCACCGTGCTAAAAGTTTTAATTCTGGCTGGCCTGTCGGTTGTCGCATTTAGTGCCATTAAGCAGGCCTCACATGCCCTGCTGCTTATTTTCACTGCCTTTTTCCTTGCTTTAGCCCTGAACGCTCCGGTGCATTGGGTAAGTGCGCACTTACCAGGCAGGAAGCGTGGTAGCCGCGCCTTAGCGACAAGCTTGTCTTTCCTTATAGTAGTAGCTGTCCTCGGCCTTTTCATATGGAGTATGGTGCCGCCGCTTGTGCGTCAAACTGAGAGCTTTATAAGCGCAGCGCCCCGATTGGTCCATGACCTACACAATAGCAATAGTACAGTTGGTCAATTAGTACAGCGCTACCATCTGGAAAATCAGGTAGACAAAGTTTCATCCCAATTAGGTGACAGGCTCAAGAATGTAAGCGGGACGGCATTTACCACTATGGCTAAGATAGGGAGTAGCGTTTTCTCCATGTTAGCTATTCTTGCGCTAACATTCATGATGCTTATAGAAGGCCCCCATTGGCTCTCGTTCTTTAACGAACTGTTCCCTAAACGCCACCAACCTACAGTTACCCATTTGTCCTTGGATATGTACAAGGTTGTGAAGGGCTATGTGAACGGACAGGTTATACTTGCGGCATTAGCAGCCCTGCTTATATCCCCTGCCTTGTTCATATTGCATATCAGTTATCCCGTTGCTCTTATAGGTGTCATATTCATCTGTGGGCTTATACCTATGGTTGGCCACACGCTTGGTGCCATAATCGTCACGCTTGTCGCCCTTGCCCACTCGCCAGCCTCGGCGCTTATTATCCTTGCATACTACATCTTTTACCAACAAGTCGAGAACTATCTTATCCAACCGCGTATCCAGGCTAACAGTACCAATATGTCGCCGCTGCTGGTGTTCATGTCGGTTGTAGTTGGAGTGAGCTTTAGCGGACTGTTTGGGGGGCTTGTAGCCATTCCCGTGGCCGGTTGTATCCGAATTGTCATACTTGACTACCTTGAACGTAACAAAGTATTGAGCCGAGAGCCGGCCGTCCAAGAAGAAGCTGCTAAAGCGGGAACCAAATAGGGCCGCTAGACGTATCTCGTACGCCAATCTTTGCGCGAGCTAGCTTGCTGCGTAGTTCGTCTGCTTTTGCCCAGTCATGGTCTGCCCGCGCCCGTTCTCTCTCTGCAATTAGCTGCTTACTTTCGTCGGAAATATCAGCTATTTCTAGCAAGTTTAAACCTAGTAAGCTGTCTATAGCACCCAGCATATCTACGAAGTGATCTACCATATCCTTCTCAATTAATACTGTGGTTAGCTGGGTTTCAACATTGCTTAGGTAAGCAAGTGAGCCTGGAGTGTTTAAGTCATCTGCTAAAAACATTTTAAGCTCCTGGGCGACATCGTCGAGCGCAAATGTACCAGCATCTTGCACGGTATCTCTAGCTTGCCAGCGAAGGGCTGCCATGGCTTGCAGGTTACGCAACCGGTTCTGGGCGGCCTCTAGGCTATTCCAGCTAAACTTACTTTGGCTGCGGTAGTGCGATTCCAATACATGCAAGCGTAAGGCCTCTAGGCTATAGCCTTTTGCTTCTACGTCTTCAAGCGTTATGCCATTACCGGCACTTTTGGCAATCTTTTCGTCGTTAATGAGGATGTGGTTGGTGTGCATCCATAGTAATGCGAACGGCTTACCTGTGGCGGCTTCGCTCTGGGCTATTTCGTTGGTGTGGTGTACCGGCACGTGGTCTATACCACCAGAGTGGATATCGACAGTGTCACCGAGGTATTTCATACACATGGCAGAACACTCCAGGTGCCAACCGGGGAAGCCTTTACCCCATGGGCTGTCCCACTCCATGTCACGCTTATGATCGCGCGGGCTGAACTTCCATAGCGCAAAATCTGTTGGGTTACGCTTTTCGGGGTTGTATTCAACCCTGGCTCCAGCCTGCTGCTCGTCTAAGTCCAATTGGGCGAAATCGGCATACTTTGCAAACTTGCTGGTGTCGTAGTAAATACCGTCTGAAATCTGGTAGGTATATCCCTTTTCCTCAAGGGCTTTAATAAGCCCTATTTGCTCGGTGATGTGGTCAGTCGCTTTGGGCAGGTACGATGGTTTAGTAAAATTCAGCCGTTCCAAGCCGTTCAGAAAGTAATCCGTGTAAAAGGCAGCCACATCCCAGGCGGTTTTGCCTTCCCGGCGTGCCCCCTTTTCTAGCTTGTCCTCACCCTCATCGGCATCGCTAACAAGATGGCCGACATCCGTGATGTTCATGACCCATTTGGGCTTATAGCCGTTAGCCTTTAGGGCCCGTACTAAGAGGTCATAGCGGATAAAAGTAAACCAATTACCGATATGTGGGTAATCGTACACTGTGGGGCCACAAGTATATACAGTGACCGTGGGTGGTTCCAAAGGTTTTACTTCTTCCGTCTGTTTGGTTAGGGTATTGTAAAGCCTCATAGTGTATTTATCAGTTCGGTTGCTTTAGTAATGCATTCTGATTTTACTTGGTCAAATGGCTTGCCGCTAACTTTAAAGCCGCTCGCAAACGGATGGCCGCCCCCGCCGAAGTGCTCAGCAAGTTTGGCGCCTATGCCGGCACCAGGGTTGCAGCGGATGGCGGCTGTCAGGTGGCCGTCACCATATTCTTTAAAAACAATTGCAATTCGCACGCCTGTGGTCTGGAGCATATCGTTCTGTATAAGCGGCGCCGGGTTGTATAGTGGGCTAAACTTATTTATTTCGGTTTGCGGTATGCTTACGGCTGCTACCGCCCCCTCGGCACTGAATGCTGTACGGTCTATAAGCTCGGCCTTGTACTTGAATATTTCCGGCGGCATTTTACTATATTCCCGACGTAACTCTTCAAGCATCGGGCGGTCTACACCGCCGTCCACCAGTTCTGCCATGACCCTATAGGTATCGGCACTCGCTAGTTGGTTCGTCAGGCCTTGGGTGTCGCCAAGTATTGAGGTCATAATGAACTCTTTGGCATGCTGGTTCAGGGGCCACCCTAATTGCCCAGCAAGCTTGTACACCAAATCACCTGTGCTTGCCCTCTCGTGGTCATTTATGGTTACGCTTGCAAACGGCAGCGGCTTGTCGACGCTTTCGTGGTGGTCGAGTACGATACACTTCTTGGCGCTCAGCCAACCTTGCTGCCCGGATTGGGAAAGTTTTTCAAACAATGTCATCGTGGAGGCATCAACCACTATGCTGGCATCAAACTGTTTAGGTATGTCTTTTTGAACCCTATCCCAGCCGTTTAGGTAGTGTAAATACGAGGGCATATCAACCGCGCAGTACATAATTGCATCTTTGCCCATATCGCCCAGTATTTGCTCTAATGCCAAGCTACTAGCCAGGCTGTCGCCATCGGGGTTGTCCGCCTGCAATACAACTATCCGTTCTGCATCCGTAATAATCTTCTGAATCTCTTCAGCTTGTTCGTACATATGTATTAATTGTAGTTTCTAAAGTGTTAAAACCCAAACTTAAAGTGCTTGCCGGCCTTCCAAAGCCCTACTCAGGGTGATTTGGTCGGCATATTCGAGGTCAACCCCTATAGGCAGGCCTCGTGCTAAACGGGTTACCTTTACCTTACGGTCGCCTATTTGTTGCTGGATATACAGGGCCGTCGATTCGCCTTCTACACTTGCGTTAGTGGCGAGAATTATTTCCTTCACTTTATCTTCATCTATGCGCTGCACGAGCTCTTTAATGTGTAACTGCTCAGGACCAATGCCATCTATTGGTGATACGAGACCGCCGAGCACGTGGTAGGTGCCGCTAAATTGCCCTGTTTTTTCTAGAGCTACTAGGTCAAATGGCTCAGCTACTACTGCTACAGTTTTCTTATCACGCTTTGGGTCGGTGTATAGGTCAGACAGGTCTTGTCCGGCTGGTACAAATGCGAATGTTTTTTTGCAGTAGCCGATACCGCCGGCTAGCCCCTCCAAGGCATCTGCCAGCTTTTGCGGTGTAGAAGCATCGCGCCGCGCCAAATAGTAGGCATAGCGCTCTGCAGTCCGCGGGCCCACTCCGGGCAACAAGCCAAAAGCATCAATTAAATCGGTTAATGCTGGTGGCAATAACTGCATTAAGTACACTCCACAGCTACATTGCTAAGTGCTAGTTGGTAATTCATTGAAATTGGCGATTATTAATTAAGAATTAAAGATACTAGCTATAGTCCAAGATCTCCAAGGGCTCCCATCATCGGCTGCATTTTTTCGGCAGCTATGCGCTGGCTTTCGGCTATAGCGTCTTTAACTGCGTCTTCCACCCACCGCTCCAGTTGGCCGATGTCATCTAGGTCTACGTATTGCGGGTCTATATGCACTTTCTTAAGCTTCTGCTCGCCCGATATCTCAACCCTTACTGCCCCGTCACCTTTTTCAACGGTTATTATCTGTTTCTGAAGTTCTTTCTGGATTTTTTTGACGCGCATAAGCATCTTTGCCTGGTCAAATCGGCTCATAGTGTATCTCCTTTATAGCTACTATTGTAACAAAGTTAGAGGCGGTGGATGAATGTGGCTTTAGTGGTATCGGCCCGCGGCCAGGCTACAAAATATTGCCGCAGGTTGTAAATAGTCGAAAAGCCTAGCACTGACAGTATTAATACGTACCCCAGCGTACGGGCAAAGGGGTTGTGCGGAAATGTCTTGAACCACTCATGCATAAGGTAGCCGAGCCCACCTGCCACCAGCGCGAACACGAGCGGCAACAGGATACTGACGGACACCGGGCCGGCTAGCGCTATAAGTGTTGCTGACAATAGCACGATACATAAAAGCAAGCGGCTGCGGTTGGCCCGCCAATGGATAATGTAGAAACACGCACCAGTTACAAACATGACAGTTATGAACAGATTAAGCAACGGCAAATAGCCTAGCCCCATCGTGGGGTCCTGTGGCCCACGCGCAAATATATGCGCCCATACGCCGCCAAAGTGGCGGAGCACATTTAGTGGCCCAGGCAAACTATGGGGGAGCCCGGCCCAGTCAAGTGTGAGTTTTGGCGTGTTCCACAACGCATAACCAAGCAAGCTGAGCATTACTGGCCAAAGCATAAGCCACTGGGCACGAAGGCTGCTTGATGCACTAGCCCACATGGCAGCAAAATCTTCTCGGTACCACAGCGCACATAAGGCAACCAGCCAAACCATGCCCGGTATGTATAGGATTAGTGAAAATAATATGGGAGTCATAAGGAAAAACCAGCGTTTGTGTGGCTGCTGTGCCTCAGTGGTGTAAACAAGCAGTACTAGTAGCGCAAGCGGGTACAGGATGTCGTTGGTGGCAAGGCGGCCCATGTGCAGGAACCAAGGTGCTGCAGCTAGCATGAGTAGTCCATACCATGCTGTCCGAGGCCCATACCACACGCGAACAATGTACACGAACATTGTAAGTACTCCTATTGCGCACACTACGCTTGGCAGGCGGCTTGCGGTGTAACCATGATAAGGCGTGAGACTTACGAGCAGCCGCAACAAATTCATAGGTAAATAAAGTGGGTCGTGCAGCAAGCTGTGCAGCACTGTTCTGGTCGGCTGTATAAACTGCTCTGAAGTCGCAAAGCCCGCGGTTAACGAACCCAATTTATATAGCAATAAGGCCAGTATGCTAGCTGTAATAGCTAATATAACGAGGCACTTTTGCCAATACGCACCCCAAAACAATCGCAAACGAGCCATCTTAACTGCTATTATAACCGGAATTGGTAAAAAAGCTTAAGCGTTATTCTGCGTTGAATGGGTTGGCGTGCCTGGTGTCGAGGGAACGGAAGCGCTGTTTTTCGTTGTCAAAGTACAGTTCTACGGCGCCGGTCGGTCCGTTGCGGTGCTTTTTAATGAGTATGTCGGTAACCTTTTTGCGGTCGGTTTCGGGGTTGTAGTATTCCTCGCGGTATATGAAGGCAACAACGTCAGCATCCTGCTCTATGGAGCCGGATTCGCGCAGATCGGCCAGTTGTGGTATCTGTGGGCTACGGCTTTCAACAGAACGGCTTAGCTGCGACATTGCCACAAGTGGCACATTGAGTTCACGGGCAACACCCTTGAGGCCACGCGAGATTTCGGAGATCTCTTGGACCCGGTTGCCTTCCCCGCTAAAGCGTCCACCCCCACTCATAAGTTGCAAATAGTCGACAATTATAAGCCCGAGGGGCCGTTGGTGGGCTTCCCTTCTGGCTTTTGTGCGCAGGTCGCTAACGGTGATACCCGGCGTGTCGTCTATGAACATCGGTGCTTCACTGAGAGTACCCATTGCCTGGCCTATCTTTTCAAAGTCGGCATCCGTAAGGTTGCCAGTGCGCAACGCCCAAGCATCGACGCCCGATTCCATTGCCAGCAGGCGGTCTACTAGTTGTTCCTTGCTCATTTCCAGGCTGAATACAAGTACTGGTTCCTTGGCATCAACGGCGACATTGTGTGCCAGGTTTAGTGCTAGCGCTGTCTTACCCATAGATGGCCTGGCGGCTAGGATGAACAAGTCTGAGCGCTGCAACCCAGCTAGGATGTTATCCAGGTCACGGAAACCTGTCGGTATGCCGCGCAACTTTTTCTTGTCTTTGTGAAGGTCATCCAGGCGGTCGAAGCTTTCAGTTAGTATGGTTTCCAGGCTAACGACACTTTGTTTGACGTGCTGTTGGCTAACCTCGAACAGCCTAGTTTCGGCCTCTTCTATAAGCTCTTTGAGGCCTTTGGCCTCGTCGTAGCCTAAAGATGCCATATCTTGGGACGCTGATATCAGGCGGCGGCGCATAGCTTTTTGGGCAATTATGTCAGCGTACTGCTCGGCATGTGCGGCTGTCGGCACGAAGTTAGTCAGTTCTGCTAGGTAAGCCGGGCCACCGACGAGCTCTAAATAGCCGTTGTTTTTTAGCTGGTCGGAGAGCGTAAGCACATCTATTGCTTTGCGCTTTTCGTATAGCTGCACCACGGCTTCATATATGCGTTCGTGGCGCTTATCAAAGAAATCGGACGCCGTTATGCTATCGGCTATCTTAACAATCGCGTCGCTATCTATAAGTATGGCGCCTAGCAAACTGGCTTCAGCGTCGGTGTTCTGAGGAGGCTGCTTCGATGTAGCGGCGGTCGATGGTTCCATGGTTGTTCCCTTTGCTTATGATTCTAGCAGTTCGCCGCCGCCAAATATATTGCTTATGGTATTAAGGGCAGGTTCAGCTACTGCCTGAGAAGGGCTTGGGACGGGCCGCTGCGCCAACTCTTTATCGAACGTGCACTCTAAGTGTATAGTCTGGCCGGTCAGTTCTTGGATGGTATCTAGCAGCATTTTACGGTTTTTAGCCTCGTTTACACGCTTCTGGTGAAATGCGAACGCAAATGCCAACACCAGTTGGCCATCGCTACCTAAAGAAGGCTGCCCCATACGGGCAATGCTATACACGGTGTTATGCTTCTTTTTAAGCGCAGCTAGTACTTCTGGCCAGGCTGTTAGGTCGAAGGTACCCGTGGCAATAGGTTGTTCGGTGGTCGTTTCGTGGGCAGGCTCCGGCTCATCGGCTGACGCTTGGGTATTATCTTCTGCGATCAACTCTTTCTTTTTAGCATTTTCTACAACTTTAGGTTCGGCTTTAGTCACGGGTGTTATTGTTGTGACAGGTGGTGCTGGTTGGGCGACCATGGTGGCTACCGGAGTACTCTGTGCAAGCAACACTATTTCCAGGTAGCGTTCTGGGTCGTGCGAGGCAGGGACCTCTATCAGTTTAGCTAGAATATCTAATATATGTTGTGGGCTGAGCCGTTGCTGAGCTGCACCAATCTCTTGCCGCAACTTGAGGGCAAGCTGCTTGGCTATACCAGCCGCCTGGAAGCCTTGGTCGTACAACCCCACTAAGACCTGCATGATTAACGCTGTATTTGCAGTTTCTAGGGCATTTATAATTTGCTCAATTGATTCTGCCGAAGGTATGCCTAGCAGTGACCGCACTTCGATTATACCGATGCTTTTGCCGTGGTTACTGGCTTGGTCTAGCAAACTTATACTGTCACGAAAACTGCCCTCGCCATGTTCGGCTAGGAGCTCGAGTGCCTCGTCGCTTATTTTTATCTTTTCTTTTTGGGCGATGTGCTTCAGGTGTTCAACTACCTTGGCTTTTTCTACCGGCCTAAAAGCAAAGCGCTGCGTGCGGCTTATGATGGTATCCGGAAGTTTATGGGCATCTGTGGTTGCTAGGATGAACACTACATGTGCTGGTGGCTCCTCTAGCGTCTTCAGTAGCGCGTTAAAAGCCTCGCGCGTTAGCATGTGGACTTCATCTATTATGTATACCTTGTACTTGGCGCTACTGGGTGCGACATATACTTTCTCGCGGAGCTCGCGGATTTCATCTATCCGGCGGTTACTGGCGGCATCTATTTCTATTATGTCCAGGTGGGCCGATTCGTCCGTGTAAGGTAGCTCGTTTATTTCGTGGGCTAGAATGCGGGCGATACTTGTCTTGCCCACGCCGCGCGGCCCGGTAAATAGGTAAGCGTGGCTTATGCGCCCACTCTTTATGGCTTTGCCGAGCGTGCTAGTTATGTGTTCTTGGCCAACAATCTCAGAGAGACTTTTAGAACGGTATTTCCGGTACAACGCTTGCCCCATAGTTACTA
Source organism: Saccharimonadales bacterium (SeqCode) (assembly GCA_035690125.1). Lineage (GTDB taxonomy): Bacteria > Patescibacteriota > Saccharimonadia > Saccharimonadales > UBA4665 > DASSKV01. Next base: position 17,719 of record DASSKV010000086.1, read on the forward strand.
CCTATTATACTCGCGCTCTAGCCAAAAAGCTGTTGTGTAATTCTGCTTACGTTAACTAGAAAGCCAGACGCCCTCTGCTTCTATCTGGCCCTTAAGTTGGTTAGCGGTTTTTGCATAGTCGTATGTTGCATAGCTGGCACCTGCAACACCGGCTGCAGCCAGTGCGATTGCCGCTGATCTGAACATTTCTTTCTTGCCATCATCTGTTATGCTCTCGGCAATAAATAAGCTTCCAATTGCGGCATTTGTAATAAATTCTGTTCGCTTCCCTAGCTTTGTGACCTCAAGTTGGATGCCGTTAGCTTCGTTATAAATTGTTAGCCCAGAAATAACCCCCTTTTGAGCAAGTGACAGTGCTCCGAGCCACTTTGGTATAACGCCGTTAGCCATACCAGCCACTAACATCTCCGTTGTAAATATTTTATCAACAAAAGGGTCGGCTTTGCGGCCTATTTCGGATCGTCGAAAGCCAAGTTTAGCCAGCATTGGACTGCGGTCACCGAGCCGCGCGAAAAAGCCATCTAGATTGTCAGAAACGGCAACGGCTGCTGCTACAGGCCAGGCTTTAGCTGGATTTTTGTACATCTTCCAGGCAATTAGCGGCGAGATAGCTAAGCGTCCAAAGGTCATGCCATTTGGTACGGTCAGAAGTTCTTCCTTAGTAATTTCCATATAAAAAGCCTAGCACGTAGCTAGGCTTAAAACATGAGCAATATGGTTATAGTGCGGCTTCGAGGGCGGCCCACTCGGCTGCAGAGTCGTCTTCGGGGACGTTGACGCTCACTTGGTCGCCGGGCTTGGCCTTGAAGTAGGTAACGCTAGCTAGGAGTACACGGTAATTCTTGCCGTTCACGTCTACATAATAGTGGCCGTTTTCGAGCTTCAGGGCGCCTACGACTTGTTTGCGTGGGATGGGGCCGATTTGCTTGTAAAGGAATGCACCGTCTTCGGCTATGGTGAGCTTAAGTATGTCGCCTTGGACTAGCTTGGACTTGCTGGCATAGTTGGCTGGTACTGGGTATGTTTTGCCATCAGAGCCGACCATGTTCTGGCCGTCAAATACTCCTTCTATTACTTTGCCCAGAGTATCTTCACGGGCAACAGGCTTAACAGCCTCGTCGTCGCCGACTAGGCTGATAAGTAACTCATGGGCTGCCGCCAAATTGGTCTCAGCCTCTTGTATGAGCGCCCT
>DASSKV010000087.1:0-3831 GCA_035690125.1 Saccharimonadales bacterium (SeqCode)
TCCTGTTCAATCGATGATGCGGCAGGTTCTGGCTTCTTTTTGCTAGGCATACAGTACCTCCTCCAGTTCTTGTCCGGCACGGCGGACAAGGTTCATAACATCGCGGTACTGTTGGCGGGTCGGCCCTAATGTACCAATATAGCTACGATCACTGTATGGGCTACGGAAACGGCTAATTATAAGTGTTACGCCAGCGGTGCGGCCTATGGGGTTTTCCTGGCCAATGTACACGCTAAGCGGCTCGTTAGGCGCGGCCTCACGCAGCCACGGCTCAAGGTTATCAAGTAGCCGTGCAACTTGTTGCACCTGGCCGCCGCTCATAAACTCGGGCTGGCCAAAAAGGTTAGAAAGCCCGCTAATATACAGCTGGTTGCCTATGGTGGCCAGGCCAAGGTTGTGCGTGAGCTCTACTAGTGTGTCAACCGCATTGCGTATCATACGCTCCGGGGCACCTGCGTGTTGCACGCGAGAGGCTAAAGCCCGCTCGGCACGCCGCTCGGGAAGTACCGGCGCTCCACCCTCGCCAAGCTGGTTTACATAAAACCTGTAGCCTTGGTCGGTTGGCACGCGGCCAGCACTGGTATGCGGCTGCATTATAAAACCTAAGCGCTCTAGCTCTGCCATTTCGGCCCGTATGGTTGCCGACGACACACCAAAAAGCTTAGCAAGCAGGCTTGAACCTACCGGGCTCGCCACTTCGGCATATTGCTCAATTATAGAGGTCAGTATTTGCTTTTGCCTCTCGGTCATGACATAGATTATAAGTGTTTGGCACTCAAAACTCAAGAGTGCCAGAAGGCTCTACGCGCTGCGGCCTTCAAGCCGGGCAAGTAATGCTTCGGCAACTTTGCGGGCTTCTTCTTGGGCATCCGGGTCAATCTCGTTCAATATAACCAGTCCGTCTGTCGCCCTGGCAGCTACCTCAAGGTCATCATTTATCAGGTAGTAAAAGTAGTTACTGGTCAGCGCACGCCGTAGCTCTATACGGGCTGTGGCCATGCGCTGTGCATAGTCACCCTCATCTATATTTCCCTGGTACCTGTTGACAAGCCGCTGCTGCCACACCTCGAAGTTCGGCGGCAACACAAATATAGCCTTAACATTCGGGTCTATTTCTTTATATTCTGCTACACCCTGGACTTCTATGTCGGTAACCGCAACTTTGTTGTCATAGTGGGCCAGCAATATCTCCGCCACGCTCGTGCCATATACATTACCGCTGTACATCTTAGCCTCAACAAAAGCGTGTTCATCTATCATGCGCTCGGCTTCTTGCATGGTTATGAAGTGGTACTCGCGGCCGTTTTCTTCCAGTATGCCCTTGTTCATACGGGGTGCACGGGTAGTATGCGAAACTATGTGGTGGTACCTACCCCCAGCCAGTAAACGCTGCTTCAGACTGTCTTTGCCGGCCCCCGAAGGCCCTACTAACAGAAGTATGGTCGTTGAGCGTACTATGGCTAACGTTTCCACCGATGGCTTATAGGTAGCTATCTTCTGGATTATGGTATTCGGTACATTTGGGTCTGCCATTGCAGTTAAGTATATAAGCTATGGGCTAGCTTAGAAATACCTAGTACCGCAAGGTGGCTAACATGAGTGCGCCGCGCTCAGGCATATGGCCAGTTTCTATGTCGACTATTTGGCCGCTAGCATTCCATACTTGGTAAGCTATATCGTTGACTGCTTGAGCGGATTCCTCAGGGGGAAATGTAAGTACGGGTTGCGGCAGCGTGCTATCGCGCACCGTGTCGGTCGTATAGCGTATGTCGGCCAGCAGAAGTTTGTCCACCCTTCCCTTTTCAGCCGCGTCAGCTATATCGGCAACTCCGTGCGCCGCCAATTGCGGCGCTTGGCCTTTTGCACGTTTGTACTCGGCTATTACTTGGTCGTGTGTGGGGTTTAAGATCTCTTTTCTTATAATCTTAAGGGCCGGCATGAACAATTCCTGCACTGGTGCGCCATTAAAACTACCCTGTATACTTTGCTCCAAGATTTTCGGATAGCGGCTAATGGCTCGATATTCTGCCAACTCACTGGCTACGCCCGCCAAAATAAGCGGTAGCTTGGTATCAACCTTGTTTAAGAAAGCTTGGTCGACCATCCTCCAAAAGCGCTGCCGCTCGGCGTCAGCCGTGTCTTTGGCTCCGCCGCGGCCATTATACCCACCAGTGTTCATGCTCGAACCACCCGCAGAACTTTGCAACTCTCTCACTTGCGGCACCTCATCTATGTTCAGTCCGCTTTCCAATGTCTCTGGCAATGCAATATCGGTAGGCCGGAGACCGTACATGTTACCCTGAAGAAGCCTGGGCTTGTGTTGCGCCAAAATAAGAACGTAGTACTCCTGCATGTCCTGCAGTACCCCAAATACCGGGGCGAGGTGGAAGTGGTCAGCGACTGCTACGTATTCTTCGGTGTCCAGCGGTAAGTGAAACATGCGGAATGTTCCAGGGCGCACGCATAGTAGCAAGCCCTCAGTTTGGTTTTCCCAAAGGCTACGGTCTTCCAATAATGCACCCATACGTTTTTGTAATATATCCGGTATTTTGCTGCCGTCATCGCGGCTTTTAAGCATTTCGAGCGCTTTGTTTATAAGGTTTTTAAACCTTATTTGGTCTTCGGTCATGTGCGGCGGCGTAGCGGCCCGGTGAGTCGGCATGTAAATAGTTATGGCAGGCGACTTTGGCTTTTCATGTAGCAGTCCGGTTATAGCATCGCGGTTAAGTTCTTCCAAGGTACGCCTCCTTCACTTATGTAACCGAGTTAATACTATCGGTTTTTAGGACAAGAGTGCCGTGACTTATTTAACATCTGTTTGCAAAATACCCTTTTGGGGGCTTGCATTGCCTTGCGTGGCTGCTTGCGTGGCAGCGGTAACATCACCTTCAGTTTCATCGGCAAGTTGGCTGGCGGCCTTCTTAATGTGGCTGGCGGCTTTTGCAACCCCATTGCCCTGTTCGGTAGTATTGCTTTGCAATTCGTTTCCGCTGGCACTTGTAACAGCGGCTAATTCATAGGCGCTGGTTGCTGTATGTTGGGTGCTCATACCAGCTATGGCAACCAATTGCGAAGCAGTCAAAGCAATCGGGAACAAGGAATGTTTGGTTTGACCGCCCACAGCTGAAAGGCTTGTGGCTTGGCTTGCCGCCCTGCTGCCAAATATAACTAACAGTAATATACCGGTAATGGTGAGGATTGTCCGTCCAAACTGCCGAAGGCTGTAGTTCTGCATACTCTTTCCCCTTTACGTTTAGAAAAAGTATGACCCTAGGCGGAGAAACTTACTATGAAATTTCTTACGCGGAAATCAAATCAATCTTCTATTGAGCTGCCGAATATACGAGTTCGTAAAAAGATAAGCCTTAACATTACAACGTGGATGTGCAAAGAAGCTAGCAATATACTCGTCGATAAAACAGCGTATGCTATAGCACTAGCTAGTACTGAGGTTGCAGCCACATGGGCAGCACCCAAGGAGTAAGGTAGCAAGATACGCAAAAATAACTCCATATACACAACCCATGCACCCAACATGACTAAGCGCACTATGGTGTGTATAGCCGCGTTACGCATAATCCGTTGGCGCGGCGCATTCACATAACCTAGTTCGCGTTCCATTTCCACTGCTCTGCCGAATGCACCTGCAATACTGATAGCAAAAAAGTAAACGATAACCCCTATACCAGCCCAAAATAAAAATAGTGGCATATTGCTTACGACATGGTTCCGTGCCAGGTTGTCTGTAATATTTTTGAAGTCGAAAGTCGATACGCCCGTTCCGCCTCCTCGGACTCCAAATAACTCTTGCCTTAGGGCACTACCCCGAAA
>DASSKV010000088.1:0-6481 GCA_035690125.1 Saccharimonadales bacterium (SeqCode)
GGATTTTGTTCGGGTCTATTCCGGCTATTAAGGCTGCGCGCAAGGAGCCCATCGAAGCCTTCCGCAACGAGTAGCTTTACTGCTCGGCACATTTTGGGCTTAAAACTCCGGTTCGCTGCTCACGTACCGAAGTACGCTGCGCTGCAATCCTCGCTTTCCATCCCAAACTGCACCGGAGCACTAAAGCTACCAGCCCTGTGTTTACTCCGTCGCTTGAGCGCCTTGCATTGCACTCCGGCAGGGACTGCCCTCGACAACCATTTTATTTAGGTGAGGGAGTAGATGGCGGCGATACCGCTTATGGTCATGAGTAGTATAACGGCCCAGCCAATGGCAGTTGTAAAAGGCTTGTTGGTCCAGCGGCCCATTATCTTTTTGTTACTGCTGAGCAACACGATGAAAAGCAGGATTATCGGCGCGACTAATCCGTTGGCTACGGCGGCGTATATAAGAGCCTTAATGGGGTCGACCCCTACAAAGTTGAGCCCTAAGCCAATAAGCATGGATATGATAATAACCCCATAAAAGGCATGGGCTTGCTTAAGATCGCGGTACAGCCCTTCGCGCCAGCGGAAACTCTCGGCGATAGCGTAGGAACTGGCGCCCGCCAGTACTGGAATGGCAAGCATGCCAGTACCGATGATGCCTATAGAGAACAAGAAGTAGGTGGCATTACCGGCAAAGGGACGCAAGGCCTCTGCTGCCTGGGCGGTCGTTTTTATATCGGTTATACCGTGGGCATGTAATAGTGCGCCACAAGCAGCGATTATGAAAAACATGACCAGGTTAGACAGCAGCATGCCCGACCACACATCAATACGCATGCTTTTGATGTCCCGCTCGGCGGTGGCGGTGCGCCTGTCATGCAGTGTAGTCTTACCTTGTAGTATCTGTTCTTCGACTTCCTGTGATGTTTGCCAAAAAAACAGGTATGGCGATATTGTCGTACCGAGTATGGCACATATGAGCAACAGCTGGTCCTTATTGAACTGGATTGTCGGGCTGAAGGACTTGTGGATGACGTCACCCCAGTTTAAGTGCGCAAGGAGGGCTGAAAAAACGTACGAAAGCAGTACGAGCGCAAGCCACTTCAAATAACGGGCATAGCGGATATAGGGCGTAAATATCTGCAGGAACAAGCTTACTGCAGTCAGCGCGGCAACGCTGAAACCAAAGTCTGCACGTGGGTTTAGTAGTTGCACGGCTTTGGCCATTGCACCCAGGTCAGCGCCTATGTTTATGGCATTGGCTACGAACAGTAACGTGGTGCAAACATAGAGCAACCGGCGGTTGAAGAACACCCTTATGTTGCCTGCTAGCCCACGTCCCGTTACCATGCCGATGCGGGCGCACATCTCTTGTACGACTGCCATTAGCGGGAATGTCAGGGGCGCCAACCACAGTAAGCCGAAGCCAAATTGGGCCCCGGTTTGGCTATACGTGGCTATACCCGAGGGGTCATCGTCAGACGCGCCGGTCGTAAGCCCCGGGCCGAGCATGTTCCAGTAGTCTTCAGTTTTTTTAATTACCTCGTCCGTAGGTAGTGCGTCGCGCACCTGTTGGGTGACCTGGACGGTCTTATCAAGCAGCTCTGCTGGCGCCTCTGCCCCCTTGCGCAGTATATCTTCTGGTTTTGCCATGTTTTGTAGTTATGGTTATTGTCCAGTGTATTGTACCACGCCCATGTTTCTATTCGGCGCAGTTGCCAGTGCTGACGGCTTGGTTTTGGGCGGCAGCCTGGTTTATTTCGCTGGATATTTGTGCCGTAGTGAGCGCATAGCCGACGTGGTTATAGCTGGTTGACTGGGCGAATATAACACCTATGACCGTACCATCCTTAGCTACCAACGGGCCGCCTGAGTTACCGGGGATGATATCGGCAGCTATTTCGTACACGTCGCGCTCGGTATGGCCACTATTGTATATGTTACGCCCGACTGCCGTGAACTGGTCAAGCACCGATGCCGGTTCGGCATCAAAGCCCCCGCCCCCAGGGTAACCCATGACTGCCGCAGGTGTGTCGTTAGAGACATTGGCGCTACTTATAACTAGTGGTCCGCCCGCTAAGTTAGAGACCCGCAATACGGCAAAGTCTAGGTTAGGGTCAAACCAGACTGCTACGGCGCTGTGCGTACCATTGGCATCCTGGACGTAGGGGTGGTTTATACCGGCCACGACATGGGCATTTGTGGCAACTAAGTTATTGCCGACCACAAAGCCAGAGCCTTCGACTATGCCACCGCAGCCCTGGCCTTCTATTTTGACGACCGAAGCCTTATCTTTAGTAACTGCCGCTGCCAAGGCACTGGACGATGGCAAGTTTATTTTGTCAGGCGGGTTCGGTTCGTTACCTATGAACACGTCTGGGAAGCCGTTTGGGTCTATGAGGTGTCCAAAATCGCTTATAATACCAGGCGCTGCTGGCAACTTATGGGTGAGGGTTGATATGATGCGAGATGCTTTGATGCTTTGTTGGAAACCTGGGTACGGCAAACTGGTCAGTATGGCCGCACCGAGCCAAATGGCCACTAGGAACGAGGCTGCGCTTAGGAGCGATCCAAAGAAATTGTCGGCCGCGTTTATGCGCTTGGCCTGCACCTTGTGCTTCAAGGTTATGCCGACATACTCGCCAACCACTAACAAAACGAAAGCACAACCGAGCGTAGTGGCAAGGGTGACAAAGGTGCGTGAAAGCGCACTATGTACCAGGCGGACAGTGTGCGGCTCAAGCGCCGCGCCAAGCAGTAAACCGCCAAAGAAACCAACGGTAGAAAACAGCTGTTGTACAAAGCCGATTTCCTTGCCTCTAAAAAGGGCGCTTATGATGAAGATTATTATTAATACATCAACCATCTGTAGCAATTATACTTGTTTATGCTAATCCAAGCCGTTGAAAATTCACTGAAGTAGTTCAGATGGGTTGCTGCCCTGCCGGTACATACTGAGCTCGCTACTATTCATCCCCCACATTGAAATAACAGGTTGCAAGATGCGCCAGGAAGCTAGGACTTCATCGGCGGTTGCAAACAATGTGTGGTCGCCGCGCACCGCATCGAGTAGTACGCGCTCGTAGGCATCGGGGTGCGCTGCGCTGCTCTCTCCGTAACTAAAGTCCATCCTCACCGTCTGGGTCTCGTGCTCGTAACCAGGCTTCTTTACTTGTAACTCAATATCGATACCTTCATTAGGCTGCAACCGGAACGTTAGACGGTTGGCCTCCTCTTTTCCAAAATCTATCGAGATAGCCGTGTGCTTACGCTCCAGCGCTTTACCAGTGCTTATGCGTACTGGCACGCTTTCCCACCGCTTGTTATTAATGGCAAGCGTAAGCGATACGAATGTCTCGGTCATGGAATGTGAGCGCCCCACTTCCTCGCGGTAACCCTCGTACTGGGCTCGTATGACCTTTTGGAGCTGTGCGGCATTCAGGGCGGCAATGTCATCCAGCAGCCGCAGCTTTGCTGCATGTATGGCGGTGCTGTTGGCTAAATCTTGCGGCAGCTCCATGGTAGTTAGGGCCAGAAGCTGCAATAGGTGGCTTTGTACTATGTCGCGGAGTGCGCCAACCTGTTCATAAAAATCTGCCCGGCCCTCAATGCCAATTTTTTCGTATGCTACTACTTCAATGCCGTGTATATGCCGGGCATCCCACGACTCGTTGAATATAGCGTTACACTGGCGGAATGTCAGTATGTTTTGTACCGTTTGCTTAGCTAGGTAGTGGTCAATGCGGAATACTTGTTCCTCGGTAAACGACTGTTGCGTTTCGCGTATGAGCTCCTGCGCCGAAGTAAGGTCGAAGCCAAAGGGCTTTTCGACAAGCAGGCGGGCTTGGGCAGCGCCGTGCTTGCAACTACCGTTTAGCTTGTGCTCGCCTAACTTGGCAACTATTCGGCCGTAGACACTCGGCGGTATAGAAAGGTAGAACAACCTGTTAAGACAGACGCCTTGCTTGTCTTCTAGGTGCTGAAGCTCGGTGTGCAGGATGCTGTAGTCCTTGTCTTCGCCTGGGTCGAGCTGTATAGTCACTATCTTTTCGCGGATTTTACGCATTACGGCCGGGTCGCAAACATTATCTGCCTCGAGCACGCACAGCTCCACTTGCTCCAGTAGCTGGTCGGTGGTAAGCGGCCGGCGCGAGGTGCCTACTACCATAGTCTTTTCGTGCAGTATATCGTCCTTAATAAGGTGGTACAGGGCCGGTAGGACTTTGCGCTTAGCAAGGTCGCCAGTTATGCCGAATATGACAAGTACGCTAGGGTCGCGGGCGCTATTACTCACGGCCTTGTTTGTTTAAGTTGTGGCCGCCGAACTTGTTGCGCATGGCGGCTAGTAGCTTGGTCGCAAAGTTAGTTTCGCCCTGTTGTGAAGCAACTCGGACGTCGAAGGCAGCCTGTATGCTTGGCATAGGTAAGTTGAACTCACGGGCAGTTTCGAGCGTCCAGCGGGCCTCGCCCGATTCAGCTACAAAGCCGTCTATGCCTTCTAGCTCTGGGTTTTCGCGTAGGGCGTCGCGGCTCAGCTCGTTCAGCCACGATGTTATGACGCTGTGGTGTTGCCAGACATCGCCAGCGGCACCAAGGTCTATAGCATTGTATGGCCCTTCCTTGAGCATACGGTAGCCCTCGGCCAGGCTCTCCATCATACCGTACTCAATGGCGTTGTGTGTCATCTTTACGAAGTGCCCTGCCCCGCTGGGGCCAAAGTGGTGGTAGGCGCCTTCTGGTGCGGCCAGCACCTTTAGGATGGGCTCAAGGGTATTGAATGCCTCGCTACTATCGCCGCCGACCATCATCGAAAAGCCGTTCTGGTACCCCCATACGCCCCCGCTAGTACCGACATCGAGCAATGTGCAACCGGCTTGTTTGACCTTTTCATTCAGCAAGCGAGTTAAACGGTAGTCCGAATTACCGCCGTCAATAACAATACTGCCTTTTGGCAGCAGCTGGAGCCATTCCTCGACCTGGGCATCGACGATGTCTGCTGGCAGCATGAGCCAAAGCACAACTTGGTCATTGCCAAATTGCCGCAAGACCTCTTCTTTTGAATGTGTTGGCACCGCACCGTAACCTGCAGCTTCCTCAACTGGCTCCGGGCTGCGGTTAAAAGCAATTACTTGGTTGTCGCCCTCAGCCAATTTACGTGCTATTTGCATGCCCATGCGGCCAAGGCCGTGTACTGCTATCTTCATAGTTCCTCCCCTAGTTGGTCATTATATACGTATGCTTCCGGCAAATGCCGCAGTATTTGGGACGGCTGCTCCTGCATGCTGAGCTCCTCGGTCTGCAGCCTGTGTAGTGCTGGCTGTTTGTCTGCGCCAAACACGAACGCGTAGGCAGCGCTGAGTTGCGACAAGGCCTCAAAAGTCAAAGTGACTCTGGTATATGGCGGCGCATCATAGCCAGCTACGAGCCCGCTGGAAGTGGATGCTGGCGAATGCGGCAGGATGCCGGCAATGTGCCCGTCAGCCCCTATGCCGAACTGTCCTATGGCAACATCTGCGCTAGCGAATGCATTCGCAACGAGTTCTTCGTAGCGGTTCACCGTTTCATGCAAGTTGAGGCCTTCGGCTATCGCAGATGTAAACATAGCTTGTTTGGGGTTGAAACCGGCTTCGTGCAACTGGCGGTAGTTGGAGTCTTTGTGTCCTGGTAACCCATGTCGTTCATCTGTTAAAAGGATGGACAAGTGCTCTGTTAGTGCTTCATCAAGCGACTCCATGGTTGATACCGCGGCTGCAACGTTAGAGCCCCCTGGCACAAGCCATAATACTTTGTTGCCCCCTTTAAGCTCAGCCGTTAAGCGCTTAGCGAGTGCGGCTATGCACGGCTGCCAGTCCGCCACTTTTATGAATTGCATAGTCTAAATATAACAAACGGCTCACTACTTGTCGCTTGGGGTAATTGGCTATGAGGGGTAGACGAGTGGTTTGGGCGGGTTGGTGGTGGCGTTATTGCCTACATTGTCCATTTTCTCTTCGAATGTCTGAACAGTGTCGTTGTTCCATTGCTGCCCTTTGTAGGTCTCAACTTGGGAGCCATTGCCTGTGTAATGGGTGGCTGTACCGACCCATGCGCCGTCTTTAGTGAGATCAAATGAGTCAAGTACAACTGTATTCCCCTGGTCTTTTGAGACCGCAAGGGTACGCCACATGGCTTCGGTTATTTTGCCAGAGGCATCACGCACCAAGATTAATTGGTACTTACCATCGGCTGAGTCGTTATTCTGTAAACTAGCGGGGCGGCTAAAGGTCTCCATGTTGCCTTTGACCGACTTTGTCCAGTCAGGTGCGCTTGCAAGTGACTCGCCATTGGAGCCAACCGCTTGGGCATACTGGCTTAGCTGCGCTTCAAAGTTCGTTTGCGGCTTTTCTGGGCTCTTCGTAGCGGTCGGGCTGGTGTTGTTCACATGGGATTGCTCGGATTTAGGGGGTTGTATGACGGCAGTATGCGTAACCTTGGGTGTTTCTATGGTGGTGGGA
>DASSKV010000089.1:0-4438 GCA_035690125.1 Saccharimonadales bacterium (SeqCode)
CTTTCTCTGGGGTAACTGGCTTCGGCGCTTTAGCTGCCCACGAAATAAATACTATGCCTACACCCCGCATTGAGCAGGGCGTGCAGCATGACATGGAACGTCAGCAGATGCAGCAGGGTGAACTTTCCCAGGATGAGCTGCATGCAAGGCATCAAATTGATATACAGCAAAGTAGGGAAAGGGCACAGCAAATAGCGGTAGAAGTAAAGCATTAAGCGCTATATGTAGAGCATTTGCGAACAAACTTGAAACAACTGTGGAAAAGTGGTGTCACAAACACCACTTTTCTTTTAAAAAAGGTATTGCAGTGGGTGATGGTGGGTAGTATTCTGTTGGCAGTGGGTAATGATGGAACAGCCAAAATAGCTACTCCACCTCACAAAACAAAAAACCACTAGTAACTTAAAGGATACCAATGGCCACGGTAGACTACTTCGAACGAAAGCTTGACGACAAGCGGCGGTTAACCATACCGACCGAACTTCGTGACAAGTTTGCAAGCGGGGTAGTTGTAACCAGGGGGTTCGGCAAGTATTTGCACCTATACCCGAAAGATGTATGGGATAACCTGGTAGAACCGCGGCTGGAAGGTGACATCCTGGACGAGCGCATAGCCGACCTGAACGTGCAGTTTCGCATGGGCAAGGTAGAGAGTGCGCCAGACACCAAACAAGGCAGGGTAACGCTGGAACAGCACTTACTCGACTTCGCTGGTATAGACCGGGATGTTGTAGCGGTAGGCGTAGGGCGTTACTGGCGCCTCATAGCAGCCGAAAACGCCAAATAACCTTTAACGTACTGCAACTTAACAACAAAAACGGATAGACCTCATAATTCTCGAGATCACCTATTCGGTAGCCAGCAAGTGGACTTGATAGGGACCACTTTAAACCCCTAGCACCTTCGGTTAAACACCTCCCAAAACTCCACCTCACACATAAGTCTCTCAAACTTGGCTATCGCATTCAGTAAGAAGTTCTAGGATTTTTTAAATCCAATTTTACCTTCTTTACATACATGTTTGCGCTAGCTACACAAAAACAAAAACTACAAAAAAACAAACAGTTGGCTACTGATTAGGTGTTCTTGTCAAAACAAAAACAAACACCAAAACAAAAGTGCTGATGCACCAAAACCAAAATAAAAACACAATCCATACCCCAGTTCTAGCGCAAGAAGTGCTGACGTACCTGGACCCAAAGGCAGGGGAGCGATACCTCGACCTGACGGCAGGCTACGGCGGACACGCAGCGCTGGTACTTGAGCGTACCGGGAATGCGACAGGCACAGTCCTCGTAGACCGCGATGAGAATGCTTTACAGGCACTCACTGAGCGGTTCGCTGGCCAACCCGTGCGTATGCTGCATGAAGATTTTTTCGGCGCGAGCCGGATGCTACAGCAGCAGGGCGGACAATTTGACCTTATTTTGGCAGACTTGGGCGTATCATCACCGCACCTTAACGAGGGAACGCGCGGTTTTGCGATTTCCACCAGCGGTCCGCTTGATATGCGGATGGACCAGCGCCAAGAGCTGACAGCCGACACCATAGTCAATACATATAGTATTGATGAACTGGCTACACTACTACAGCGCTATGGCGAGGAGCCAAAAGCCAGGCAGATTGCCCGGCTGATAGTCCACAACCGGCCGCTGCACACAACCACGGCACTGGCAGACGTGATTGCCAGGGCGTGGCAGGGGAAAAGCCGTGTCCATCCGGCCACCAGGAGCTTTCAGGCTTTACGGATTGCCGTAAACGACGAACTCCGGCTGCTCGAACAGAGCTTGCCACTGTGGCTGGAACTATTGGCTCCCGGCGGCAGGATAGCTGTTATAAGCTTCCATAGCCTGGAGGACAGGCTGGTAAAGCAGGCATTCCATGAAGCCGGCGGCAACCGCTACGATGCAGTTTTGCATGAACTAACCAAGCGGCCTGTAACCCCTCAACCAAATGAATTAGTTTCCAATCCGCGTGCTAGGAGCGCTAAGCTTCGGGCCGCAGTGAAAATAAAAACAAAAGAAAGGGAAGGCTGATATGCCAATCCAGGTAAAAAGCAGCTCCCGCGCTTACAAGATCCACGTAAAAGTAGTCTAGTAAGCGTACCTCCACCCCGCGTTTGCACGGGGTGGAGGACCAAGGAAGCCTCACACTAATATCAAAATAAAAACAAAAAGTACCCTATGACATATTCAAGCTCGCTCGCTTTGAGCCGTACACAATTCTCAGGCCGCAACCAGAATTCGGTTAGCTTCCGTGCTACCGAACGTAAGCTTGGACCTGTGAGTAACACGCTAGTGCTGATAGTGCTGGCTTGTTTGCTCGGGTTGTTGTACCTGACCCAGGTGACGAAGACAAATGCCTACGGCTACACAATTAACACTCTGCAGCAGAAGCAAAGCCAGCTGAAGGCCGAGAACAGCGACCTGGCTGTCGCTTCGGCCCGATTGCAATCACTTGACCGCGCCAAAGACAGCGCGCCTGCCAAAGACATGGTTTCGGTCGCCCCATCGGACACTATCCAAAACTAGCCAGTAGCTAACAGCAAGTACTATTTACTGTCTGCTCTAAACTGTTAGCTGGTATAATAATGCTAATGGCTTTGCCAAATACAAACAGCCCCAGCCAAATTATTAAACGCATACGCATTTTTTACGGTGCATTGGTTTTGGTGGTGGCGTTGTTCGGCGTGCGGTTGTTTTACGTGCAAATAATACGTTATGACCATTATAAAAAAGCGGCCTTAAGCGACCAGCTAAAGCAGTATGAGATCCCGGCTACGCGCGGATTAATATCGGTGCATGACGGTGACAGCACGGTACCGATAGTCCTGAACCAAAAGCTGTACACCCTCTATGCTGACCCCACATATGTGAAAGACCCGGGCAAAGCTGCTGAAAAGGTAGCTAGCATAATGGGCGGCAAGCCCAGCGACTACATAAGCAAGCTGAAGCTAAAGGACACTCGCTACGTCGTACTCGGTAAGAAACTAAACGAAGACCAGCACCAGAAAATAGCGGCGCTTAAAATGCCAGGGCTGGGTACGATAGCCCAAGACTACCGTACCTACCCGCAGGGCCAGCTGGCAGCGCAGCTTTTAGGTTTTGTAAATGATGACGGCAAGGGTACCTACGGTATAGAGCAGGCACTGAATAAGCAGCTGGCAGGAACGCCTGGACAACTAAAGGCAATAACCGACGCAAATGGTGTACCGCTTGCAGCCAGCGATAATAACATAGAGAAACCGGCGGTCACCGGTGACAACTTGGTGCTCACAGTAGATTTGACACTCCAGAAGCAGGTCGAGCAGTATGTAGCTCAAGCCAGCCAGAGTACCCATGCCCAAACTGTAAATGCCGTGGTTCTTGACCCGAAGAGCGGGGCAGTAAAGGCAATGGCTAATTACCCCACATATGACCCATCACAGTACTCGAAGGTTACGGATGCCAGCGTGTTTAACAATGGTACTGTCACGAACTCCATAGAGGTCGGGTCCATTATGAAAACGCTGACTACAGCAGCTGCTCTAGACCAAAAAGTTATAAGCCCAAACACGACCTACTACGACCCGGGCCACTGGAAAGTCGACGGCTTTAACATAACAAATATCGAAGAGGACGGCGGACCGGGTACAAAAAGCCTGGCTGATTTGTTGAACCTTTCGCTTAACACTGGCGCTACCTGGGAGCTGATGCAAATGGGCGGCGGCGACATTAACCAGAAGGCCCGCGATAACTGGCACAATTATATGGTCAACCACTACTTGTTAGGCAAGCCGACAGGAATAGAGCAGGGCTATGAATCGTCTGGTTACGTGCCAAGCCCGGCTGAGAATGGCGCCGGTATCGACCTAACCTATGCAAACACGGCTTTTGGCCAGGCAATGACCGCTACGCCTTTGCAGATGGCGAGTGCCTTGTCTGCGGTACTAAATGGCGGTACCTACTACCAGCCACACTTGGTTGATAGCGTTGAGAGCGCCGATGGCAAGAGCCACCCCACAGCCGCAAAAGTGCTAGCAAGCCATGTTGTTTCGCCCGCAATAGGCAAGGCCATGGTTCCGCTTATGCAGTTCGTGGTCGACCACCATTTTATAGTGCCGCCATTTGACCAATCAAAATACATCGTAGGCGGCAAGACAGGTACGGCCCAGATAGCCAAACCGGGCGGAGGTTACTATGACAATGAATATAATGGTACGTACCTGGGATTCGTGGGAGGGGACAATGTGCAGTATGTGATAGCGGTCTTCGTGGTGCAGCCGCATATAAATGGATATGCGGGAACCGCTGCTGCCCAACCGCTATTCGCGGATATAGCCCACATGCTAATTAACAATGGTTATGTAACGCCTAAATCACAGTAGGCAACAGGGATTAAAAGGCGTAGAATAAGATAATAAATGCTATACTAAAACAAAAATATAATGAATCAATCA
>DASSKV010000090.1:0-11354 GCA_035690125.1 Saccharimonadales bacterium (SeqCode)
CTAGGAGGGCAACAGGATGGAATCACAAGTAAGCGTAGTGGCAGTATTGCTGGCTGCATTTAGCAGTATGGTCGTGGGGATGTTATGGTACATGCCGGCAACGTTTGGTACGGCTTGGCAAAAGTATACCGGCGTAGACGCCGAAAAGATGCGCAAAAGCCAAAGCGGCGGGCAATTGGCATGGATGTACGGAAGTGTGTTTGTAGCTAGCCTGGTAACTGCATTCGTAGTAGCGCAAATAACGTTCTACTTTCACTTGGCGAACGGCAACAGCCGTATGAGCGACGCACTGCAAGCCGCCTCCTTACTTTGGCTTGGTTTAACGGCTGCACGCATTTACGTGCACGACACCTTCGAAGGTCGCCGCAAGAAGCTTACGCTGCTGACTACAGGGCACGAGCTGGTTACTGTGCTCGTCATGGCGCTTATAATCGGCGCTATAAAGCCTTAGTCTCAATGTTGTTTTTTGTTAGCTGTGGGAGCATAATCGCATTTACAGTAAGGCCTTAGGAGGGCAACAAGATGAGTGGAGTCGATATAAACTGGCTGGCGGTGGTGCTAGCCGGGCTAAGTAGTATTGTCGTTGGTTGGGTATGGTACAGCCGCGGGGTGTTTGGCAACACCTGGGCCAAGCTCGCTAAGGTTAAGATGGACCCTAACATGCCTATGAGCGCTATGGTGCAGCCCATATTGCTATCTGCATTGGCTGGTTTGGTGACTGCCTATGTGCTGGCGCTAGCCGGCTTTGTGGCTCACCAGTACTTCCAGGACTCGTTTTTGGTGGACATGCTATGGACGGGCGCCTGGCTGTGGCTGGGGTTTACCGTTGCCAGGCAGGTAACCCACGACGCGTTTGAGCAGCGGCCAAACAAGCTTACCGTGCTGGTAAGCGCACACGAGCTGGTAACAGTGGTCGTTATGGCGCTGATACTTGGCCTGATGAAGCCGTAACTTTAGGAGTGACAGCCGCTATTGACAAATGTGCTTATGCTTGTTACCTTGGCATCAGTAAGTATTATCAAAAATAACACTTACACCTTAACTTTTTGCACATTCCGATAAACAATTGAGGAAAGGGCGAAAAACAAAAAATATCTTTCTGCAGAAGATAGTAAATATACCAGACTGATCATCTGGTATATTTATTTTTCAAGGCATATTTAACGTAAGCGTGACAACTATCACTACGTATTGTTGTATTCGGGTGCATACTTATAGCACTAAGGATGAATATGGGCAGGGTAGTGCACTTTGAGATAGCCGCACAAGACGCCAAGCGCGCTACTGACTTTTATGAGAAAGTATTTAACTGGAAGATGATAGAGGCTATGCCGAATGAGTATTGGCTGGTCAAAACAGGTGAAGATAACGAACCAGGAATAGATGGTGCTATCCGCAAGACCACAGATTCCATATATAAGGGTATTAAGTCATTCGTGTGTACTATACAGGTTAAAAACTTGGTGACTGCACGGCGCAAAGTTAAAAAAGCTGGTGGCATGCTCGAGACAGAGATTATGCCTGTACCAGGCATAGGCCACTTCTGCTACTGTAAAGATACAGAAGGCAATACGTTCGGCATGCTCCAAACCGCGGGCTAGTCCATTGGCATTTGACCGCGGTGATGTACCATAGAAGTTATGAGTAATCTCGAGGTCATGAAGGATGCTGCCGTGGCTGCTGGCAAGTTTATGCGTGGTGCCGGCAACCAAACGGAGCACACGCAAAAGTCTAATGCCAAAGATTTCGTGACTGTTGCGGACATAAAGTCGCAAGACCTTATCCGCAAGCAACTCAACGAAGCTTTTGCAAATACGGTAGTACTGTCTGAGGAAGATAGCGAAGAGGAGCGTAAACAGTTATATGCACCTAACTTTACTGGGTTCATACTCGACCCAATAGATGGCACATATAACTTCAAGCGCGGCATGCAGGAAAGTGCGATTTCTATAGGCTACATAGAAAATGGAGAGTCGGTGGCTGGAGTCGTCTACGATCCCTATAAAGATGAATTGTACGAAGCAGAGCTGGGCAAGGGGGCTCTCATGAATGGGCAGCCAATACATGTAAGCGGTCAAAGCGACCTAGAAGGCGCAGCTGTAGCTTTTAGTAACAGTTATGATGACAAGGCAATGGCGAGAACACTTAAGCGCCACGTGGCCATTTATGAGCAAAGTGGTGTTATGCCATGGACAAGTTGTCCCGGTAGCGGGATTTTAATAATGGCGTGGGTTGCTTGTGGTAGGATAGATGCCTACCACCATAACGGCATTAAGCCATGGGACAACGCCGCTGCATTTATTATTGCTAAGGAAGCTGGGGCCACTATACTTGACCTACAAGGCAACGACGCAAAGTTTACGACTTCCACCCTGAATATTGGTACGCCAGCTATCGTAAATAAGCTCCAACAAATCTTTTCTAGCTTGCCAGCAGAATTGCTTAGCTAATTTTACAGCATCTAACAACCGTATCATTTAGTAAACTAACTTTACTAATTAGCAAACAAATATAGCCGGAGCTATTAACCTTATGGAAGAAGAAACACTAGTTAAAGATGTGCCTGAAGTAGAGCAGGTAACAGAAGCAACCGTGGTTGAAGAACCAGAAACAAGCAAGCCTATGCACGCCAAGGCCTTACTAGAGGACATACTGGCGGCTGAAAAGCAGTCGCATGATGATTATGTCGAGACTGATGTGTTCGCCTGGGCTAACAACATTGTGCAGTACACTGACGAACTGCGTATAGAGGTGTTTTGGATAAACAAAAACTACGTGGTGTACAAAAGCGACATGAGTAGTGAGCTTAGCAAGCAGCTGGAACCGATATTTATAAACGACATGGTTGAGTACGTGCTGGAGGGTGCCGGCATGGGCATGGTTGTGCGCAACTTTGAGGATGCCGAGGCCGAGGAGAATGTGCTGCAACGCACGCAGCTATGGAACGTGCAAAAAGCCCAGGAAGTCTTAGGATGGCTGCGCACCCAGGAGCACGAAATAGAACTGTTCCGCGAGGAAGAGCACGACTTTAAACGCATAAAGGGCGTTATGGCGCGCATAAGCCACAAGGAACTCAAGGAACCGTTTTACGTCTGGAAAGTATTGTCGCAGTCACAGATTATGAAGGGAAAGACAGGCTGGATGGTACGCGGCAGCAAGTTTGTGCAATTCGATGCCGATGCGGCCGTGCGCGTACCCACCGACCCGCAGCTGTTGCTACTAGGCCAAGACCTATACGTGTTTAACCAGACCAAGCTAAAGCAACTGTTTGGCTACGACGCCAAAGAAGCTGCCATAGCCAAGCACAAAGTGGCCGAGATAGAGGCAAACTTTACCCTTAGCTTCGACGAAGGCCAGGACATGCAAACTATGGCGCTTGGTAAAAAAGCCATAATAAAGAAGCTGCAAAAACTCGACCCAACCAAGGTAAAACAGGACGAGCTAATGAACCATGCCGAAGAGTTGGGCATAGACCTCATGCAGGACACTAGCGGCAGCATCATAATCATGGACGACAAAGACCTGTCTAAGTTTGTAAACTTGTTGAACGACGACTACATGGAAAGCCCGCTAACAGGCGAACGTTACGAAATAATCCGCAAAAAGCCCATAAAGCAAACAGAGGAAGACCTGCTCAAAGAAGTGCTATGATGAATTCATGGCCTACGATACGACGTTAGAGATACGAATTGACGAAGTAATAAGTAGTTGGGATATACCTGCTTTAAAGAAAAAGATGTTTGGCGGCTTGGCCTATATGGTGCAGGGCAATATGGCGTTTGGTGTGCACGGCGATGAGCTCATTGTGCGGGCTCAGCCAGAGAAGACCGCTTTCTACATGAAACAGCCCGAGGCGCATGAATTTACAATGGGCAGGGGGCACATGAACAATATCTTCATGGCCGGCGGCGACATGCTAGAAGAGCCCATGCTAAGCGAACTGCTCCAAACCGGTCGCGACTACGCACTATCTCTGCCTCCGAAATAGCTGTATCATTAACGCATGAGACCGTATAGACGGAACAAAAAACCCCAGCAGGGCAACTACGCTTTCATTGACAGCCAGAACTTGAACCTAGGTACCCAGAAGATGGGATGGAAGATGGACTGGCGCAAGTTCCGCCAGTTCCTTAAAGACAAGTACGGCGTAACCCACGCCTATATGTTCATAGGCTACATGGCAGAAAACGAGCAGCTGTACGAATACATGCACGACTTGGGTTTTTTGGTAGTACTGAAGCCTACACTGGACGTAAAGGTGACGCCAGAGGTAGAAACCGAAACTAAGGAAGCAGCCAAGGGCAGCGAAGAACAAAAACACCAGGTTAAGGGCAATATAGACGCCGACCTGGTGCTGCACGCCATGAAGGAGCTGCCTAACTACAACAAGGCTATTATTGTAAGCGGCGACGGCGACTTTTACGGCCTAATAGAGTACCTTAAGGAAAAGAACAAGCTGCTAAACATTATGGCGCCCAACTGGCAGTACAGCAGCCTGCTTAAAGCATTTGAGCCCTACATAATCCGCCTGGACCAGCTAAAGCGCGAACTAGCATACTACGACCACCGCAAAAAAACATAATTTTCATTTCTCGTTTAGCATTTGCCAATTAATTACTATTGGTCATTTGTATGGTCCAAGTTAACCGAATGGTAAATGTTACTTGGTAAATAATTGCGAAATGCAAAATGTGAATTGGTGAATGCTCCTATGCTACAATCGGAGCACTATGAGGCAGGCACAGGCACTAAGGGTAATGCTAGGCGGTGAGAACGTGTTCTTGACCGGGGCGCCAGGTGCTGGCAAAACGTACGTGCTAAACCAGTTTATAAAGCGGGCAACTAGGGCGGGTAAGACGGTGGCAGTTACGGCCAGTACCGGCATAGCTGCTACGCATATTGGCGGCACTACCATACATAGCTGGTCTGGCCTTGGCATACGCGACCAGCTGACAGATTGGGACAAGGCCATGCTGGCGCAAACACCCCGGCTCGCCAAACGTTATAACGCTACTGATGTGCTCGTGATAGACGAAATATCCATGCTGCATGGCAAACGGCTGGATATGGTAAACGAAGCCGCCAAAATACTGCGTGGCAACAACGAACCTTTTGGGGGTATGCAGGTGATACTGGTTGGCGATTTGTTCCAACTGCCGCCGGTTAACCGCGCCAGTGAGCTGGTGGACTTTGCGCACACATCGGCTGCCTGGGCCGAGCTGGACCTGCGCATATGCTACATAACCGAGCAACACCGGGTGGCAGGCGAGGACGGCCTGCTGGATTTGCTGGAGGCTATGCGCCGCGGCGAGCTAGAGGTAGAACACCAGGAAATGCTGCAAAAACGGATAGGTGCGACACCTCCGGCACATGTGGCTATTACGCGGCTGTATTCCCACAATGTAGACGTCGATACTATAAATAACCGGCACTTGCAGCAGCTGGCCACCGAAACACACACCTATCATATGAAAACAAAGGGTAATAAGCCGCGGGTGGAAGGCTTGGTAAAGAGCCTGCTTGCACCAGAAGAGCTGGTGCTAAAAGTCGGCGCCGAAGTGATGTTCGTGGCTAACGATTTTACTGCGGGGTTTGTGAACGGTAGCCGGGGCAGGGTACTGAAGTTCGAAGACAACCTGCCGCTCGTAAAGCTATACACCGGCAAGATTATAAAGGTTGAGCCGTACACGTGGAGTGTGGCAGAGGATGGTAAGGTAAAGGCCGAAGCTGTGCAACTGCCGCTGCGACTGGCCTGGGCTATAACCATCCACAAAAGCCAGGGGATGAGCCTGGACGCCGCCGAGATAGACCTGAGCAAGTCGTTCACGCCGGGCATGGGCTATGTGGCTTTGAGCCGCGTGCGCTCGCTAAACGGGATTTACTTGACCGGCATAAACGCTATGGCATTGCAGCTGCACCCGGCCATTTATGAATTTGACAGCAGCCTTCTACGCGCCTCGGCAGAGCTAGCTGAGCAAGTGGAAGATGTCGAAGAAGAAGCCCAAGAGCCTGAGCCGGATGTATTGCATGACGAAGCGCTTTTCCAAAAGCTGCGCCAGTGGCGGCTAGAGCAAGCCCGCGCCCAGTCAATAGCGCCCTTTATGGTGGCGCACGACACTACACTCGTTGAACTCGCTACGCGCAAGCCTACGAGCATACAGCAACTGCAGGGAGTAAAAGGCTTTGGCCCCAAGAAGGCCGAAACATATGGCCTGGGAATACTGGATGTCATAGCTGGCCATACCGGCAAAGAAATACAGAAACCGGTTGCATGGAGCAGGGCGGAGAACGAGATGCTCAAAGAGTCAGTTAAGGCCGGGGATAATATAGACGAGGCCGCCAAAAAACTTGGCCGAACCTCTGAAGAAGTGTGGCAGCAAATCCGCACTTTGCTTTGAGGTAGGTAAGCTTTAGCGAAAACATAAAAAGTTGGTGTTGTCAAAACTACAGATTGACAACTGTTGTTTAGGAGAGCATGCTAGCTGCTAATTAACTTTGGAGTAACAGATGAAAACTCGAAACAACCTTGTTCCGCTGTGGCGGGCGGTTACCGTAATGGCAGTAGTGGTGGTAATAGTCACTGGAGTTACGTTTGCTGCGCTGCAGAGCCAGCAGGCCGTGCTAACGGGCAACACTATAGAAACAGCCAGTGCCGACCTGCGTTTGAGTACCGATGGCACCACATACAGCAACTCGCTTGTGGGTTTTGACTTTAGCAATGTGGTACCTGGTGGTTCTGCCGTACCGGCTGCAGGGTATAACTTTTACCTAAAGAACTTTGGCGGTACGCCGCTGTTGCTTAAGTTTTCGGTTACCGGTACCGTCGCTAACCCGGACAATGTTGACCTTGCGAAGGTTAATGTCATATTGAACGCGGTTGGCAGTGGAGCGCAGGCACAGACATTCACGCTTTCAAGCTTGATAGCAGCTGCCAGCACCGGCGGCTTGGCCATCAACACACCAAGCCCGCTTATGAACGGTACCCAGCAGAAATATGCATTGCAAGTCAGTATGGCCAGTGACGCTTTTAACGGCAGCAGCGCCAGCCTTGGAAACATCAGCTTCGCCTTTGGTGGCTTGGCCACCAACTAGCCACGCCGCAATGGAAAGGCTACATAGTACAGTCCGTTTGCTGCTCATAATATATGTGAGCGGGGTGGTTATTGCTTCAGTAGTAGCGGTTGGGCTGTGGCGCTGGCAGCATGTACGGCTCTACAGTGTGCAAACCAACAGTATGCAGCCGACATTCCAGGCGGGCGATGCGGTACTCGTTAAGCAGGCTGATACGTCGAACTTGCACGCCGGCGAAGTGGTCAGCTATACCAGTCCGGCCAGCCCGCGCGTGATAGTTTCGCACCGTGTAATTTCAGTCGACAAAGCCAGGGGGCTCGTAACGACCAAGGGCGATAATGCCAAACGCCCAGACGTTTCGTTTTCTCCCAACCTTGTAAGGGGGCAGGTAAGCGCCGTACTGCCATGGCTTGGACACATCCTGGATAATATGCATAAACCGTTAGGCCTGGCTGTCGGTGTCTACATGCCCGCTGCGTTCGTACTAATATCGGAAATGCGTAGGCTAGCAAAACACTACGGGCGCGGCGATTATAAGGTCCTCAGCTACCGCTAACCCTATGGCCCTGGCAGTTACAAAAACTGCGGTGTACAATACTGTTATAAATAGTTTGGGAAACAAATATGCGAAGCCTACACTTACCGCGGGAAGAATACGGGCCTTTACCTGTAGCTGAAGTCCGCTCCCTGCACAACTTAGCCATGGGCATTACGAGGAGTATAGCGCAAGAGCATGGCTCGACCTGGTGGGTGGATAGCATAATGCGTAAGCATAGGTTCGTGTTCTTTTGCGATAGTGGCGGCAGGGTTGGTGACGAAGAAAAGGACCAGTACCTCGGTGTACGGGTTATAAAACAAGCGCCAAGGCAATGGCGTATGAGCATATCATTCCTCGATAACTTATTGCTGGAAGCCTATGCGGATAGCAATGTGCGCGAGCTGAATAGTTTCATATGGAATGACCAACAGGCATATGGTATGCGGCGCGTCCGCGAAGCGATGGGCAAAATGCTGGTAAGTGAGGGTATTCAGATTGGTGAAAAAACCGGCTTCATTGGCGGGACTAATGTCGGTACCTACCGTGAAAGCAGAACGGGCCTTACTAGCACGGACTGCGACGACATCGCTAATAGGATGCTTGGTATCGTGGTGACCGAAAGCAAGCAGGCAGCGGTAAGTACCCAAGCTGCCTAGTCGTTATTTTCACAGTGCCTTCTTAGCCAAAAATGGTATAAATGACGCATAGTGGAGGGATTATGAAAATTACTAAACTCGTGCATTCGTGCCTGCTTGTCGAAATGCCAGAACCTGTTAACCGGACGGTACTGTTTGACCCTGGTCAAATGAGCACGGTTGACGTAAGCACGCTGCAATACCTGGACGATATAGTTATTACGCACGAACATGGCGACCACATCGACGTTGCTGTTGTAAAACAATTAGTGCAGAAGTTCCCCGAAGTGCGGATACTTACTACCGGGCCGGTCACCGAACAGTTAAAAGGGCAGGGCATAACAGCAACAACTGAGCCGCCAGAAGGCATGGAGCTGTTTACTTCGCCGCACGAAAATGTGCAGCCGCTATTTCCGGTGCCAGAGCAAATAGGCGTGCACTACCTAGGTAAGCTTAGCCATCCAGGCGATAGCCTAGGCTTTAGCGAAGCCAAAACAGTCCTGGCGCTACCTGTACAGGCGCCGTGGCAAAAGGGCACCCCGGTAGACGCTTACATAAAAGCCATAGAGCTAAAGCCAAAATACGTGCTACCGATACACGACTGGCACTGGCGGGACGAAGCCCGCGAAAGCATGTACAACAATCTGGAGCAGGCATTTGCCAAAGAAGGTATTACGTTTTTGAAACTCAAAAACGGCGAGCCAGTCGTTTTAGACATATAGGAGGATTATGGAAACAATACGCCTAAACAGTGGCGTGGATATGCCGTGCATTGGTTTCGGCACCTGGGAGCTGAGCCGCAGCGAGGCGCTGAGCTCAGTTGCAGTAGCGCTACAAACAGGTTATAGGCTCATAGACACGGCTAAGATATACGGCAACGAAGATACCGTTGGCCAAGCGATAATGCAGTCTGGGGTAGCACGAAAGGACATCTTTGTAACCACCAAACTATGGAATGACGACCAAAGCTACGACGCGGCATTCCAGGCGCTCGACGCCTCGCTCGAGCGGCTCGGGCTGGACTACGTAGACCTGTACCTTATACATTGGCCAGCAACCAGAAAGCGGGGTGAGGCTTGGAAAGCACTGGTTGATTTGCAAAAAGCCGGCAAAACCAAAGCCATCGGCGTCAGTAATTACACCATAGACCACCTCACACAACTCCTCGGTGATAGCGACACCATCCCGGCCGTGAACCAGGTGGAGTTCCACCCCTACATTTACGAACAGCAACGGGAACTGCTTGAGTATTGCAAACAGAAGGGCATAACCATAGAGGCTTATAGCCCGCTTGCCCGTGTATCCAAAGATGCACCGAGCCAGGTAAATGAAATAGCCGGAAAGCTTGGCAAAACTGAACAGCAAGTATTCCTGCGCTGGTGCATCCAGCACGGCACTATCCCATTGCCTCGTAGCCGTGACCCAGAGCACATTGCCAGCAACTTTGACGTCTTTGATTTTGAACTAAGCGATGAAGATATGAACCAACTAAACAATATAAGCGACGGCGACCGCGTGACTTGGGACCCCGCCGGCATGGGCAGCTAGATGCTACACTGGTAGCAATGATAAAACGTGAGCCAAATATTGTGGTTATAGGCGGTGGTACTGGTAGCTTTGCGCTGCTATCTGCGCTCAAAAACCACACCAGCAACATAACTGCGCTAGTTAATATGGCTGATGATGGTGGCAGCACGGGAGTGCTTATAGACGAGCTTGGCGTGTTACCACCTGGCGATATCCGCCAATGTTTAGTGGCGTTGTCTAACGCACCCGAGGAAGTCCGCGAGCTGTTCAACTTCCGTTTTCCGCGCGGCACGCTGCGTGGCCACAGCTTTGGTAATTTGTTTTTGAGCGCGGTAGAAAAGATGTCGAGCGACTTCAACGCGGCAGTAAGATTAGCAGGCGACGTACTGCAAATACAGGGCCGGGTGCTACCGATAACCCTGGATAAGTGTGAACTTGTTTGCCGCTATGGCAAGCGTAAGGTAAAAGGACAGTACAAGCTTAGCCAAGCAAAGTTTCCTGCCGGCACGCACCCAGACCTTTCCTTCAAAAAACCGGCGCACATAAACCCCGAGGCGGCAGCGGCAATTGCTGAAGCCGACCTGGTAGTTATAGCCCCGGGCTTCTTGTACGCTTCACTTGCCCCGGCGCTGTTAGTGGATGGCGTAGCAAAAGCTTTGCAGAATACACGGGCCAAAAACGTGTACGTGTGCAACTTAGTCAACAAGCCCAACCATACCATGGGTTACGCAGTGCATGATTATGTAAGCGAGATAGAGCGCTTCACCCGTAAAAACATTCTCGACTACGTGCTGTACAACGTCGACACCCCGTCGCCACAGTGGCTCAAGCGTTATGCGCTCGACCAAGAGTTCCCGGTAGAGGTAGACACTTCCCAGCTTAAAAAAGCCCGCTATAAAGCAATTGGCGGCAAGTTCCTATCGCACGAACACCACAAGCGCAACCCCAACGACAAGTTTATAAAGCGCTCCCTTATACGCCACGACGGTGAAGCCGTGGCAAAAGCACTGCTGAAACTACTATAGCCAAACAGTATTTACAACGTTGTACAAAATAGTGTTGTAATAGTACTATCCAAGCACAATATTGACAAAGCATAAAAACTTTGCTATTATAAAACGTGTAATGCTAAAAACAAAAATGTCCAAACAATTCCTAACAGACGAAGTCCAGCAAGTAGCCGCCAAAGCCGGCCTACTCCTCATGGCCTCTGCTGCCGTGCTTGGCATGGTAGAGCTGAGCGATGGCCGTGAAAGGGTCATACTGACCCGTCCGTCTGCTGTTTTTGCACCGATTAACAACCAAATAGGCCAGGGCACTGATACGCAGCGCCGCGAAAAGGAAGAAGAAGCCAGCAGCCACTATGTAACATACGGTACAGCTATCCGTACCCCCAGCCACACAGGTAAAAAATAATATGAGGAACGTCGTAGTGAACAACAAAAACCACGCCCAATTAACACTGTATAAATCCGGCTTGAAAGAGCTAGGTATGGACGCAGTGCGAGGCAATTATTCTGATAAAGAAGTCCGAGAGGCTGGCTTAAAGCGATTGGGCAGGCGCGCGGCTGGTACGGTGTTAG
>DASSKV010000091.1:0-10645 GCA_035690125.1 Saccharimonadales bacterium (SeqCode)
GGGGCTCAATGGGCTGGGGCACATACGTGCTTGGTCCTGTACTTGGCGCCGTAATTGGTGTCAACTTGTACGGCCTGCTCTTTGCGCCTAACGGTATGTTCGCAGCAGCTCCGGCTACTGCAGTAGCTGCCCGCAGCACACGTGCAAAGGCACCTGCCCGCAAAAAGACCGCTACGCGCCGCAAACGCTAAGCCGCAAATAACGAAAACTATAAACCGCCTGCCAACACAGGCGGTTTTCTAATGGGATTTTATAATTCACTACATTGCAGCCCAGAAGTTGCGCTTCTCACTCATCGTATTTCAAACACGACTCGCTTGCGATGCGCGGTTCTGAACAGCACTGCGGCAAATTATAACAATCCTTAAGACGATTCTAAGTGAGAGGATGCATGCAATATTTATGGTCGTGTCCGGCTGGGAACTTGTTTGCTGATAATTGCTCTACCATAGTTTTTAGTTTTGCATGTAGTGTTAGCAATGACTTCGGCTGCTTTTTTACAGAAGCTAGCTGGCCGGTTTCTACAAAGTCCAAACTAAGCCTATTTGGCATGTCGCCGCGTAGTTGCTGCCACGCGTAGGCATACAAAGTAAGTTGTTGCGAGCTAGTAGCGCGGCTTTTGGCTTGTTCTGCACTGCGCACCCCGGTACCGGTTTTAAAGTCGCGGATTTCTATACCCTTGTCCATCTGGTAGATTGCGTCAATCTTACCACGGATTGTAAGTGGTAAATCGGGTAGCGTTAGCTCGAATGGCCACTCCGTTTCAAGTGGTAATTCGTCGTGCAAAAAACGTTCATACACTGCGTGGACTGTCTTCGGGGCCAAGTCATGAGCCCGCTGGCGCGACTGTTTGGTGAGGTAGCCAACCTGTGGCAGGTTGCTTATAACTTCCTCGGTCAATTGTTCCAGGCTGGGTACTTGGCCGGCCTGCCGCCCGCGGTGGACTTTTTCGATTACACTATGTATCAAACTTCCATATGTAAGCTGCGGCGCGGGCGGCAGCGGCATGGACAGCACATAGCGATAGTAAAAATCTTGCGGGCAGCGCAGCCAGCATTCGATTTGGCTAACGCTGAGCGTAAAATGCCCCGCACTATACATACCCGTAGGCAGGCTAACTGCATTATTCGTAGCGCTGGGGGGAGCAAATAATTCTAAGTTGGTCTGAGTAGGTTCGTCGTCAGTTCCGCCCGTTGGAGCATGCCCAAGCAGTTCAGTTAGAAAGCGCGAGGGCTTTCGTAAACTACCGCTGCCATGGCGGTCGCTATAACTCAGTACAAGGTCCTTACGGGCACGCGTGAGCGCTACGTACATTAGCCGGCGTTCTTCTGCCACGTGTTCGTCTGCCTCGCTGGGGTTTGCCTGTAGCTCCTCTGGCAATTGGAGGCCTCCCCCACGATTTGCAAGCGGAAAGGAGCTTTCAGTACAGTCAGTAATGTAAACAGTGTCCCATTCCAAGCCTTTTGCCCGGTGGATACTTAAAACGTTAACGTGGGTGTCGGATATGTCTAGTGTCGCGTCATCGAACTGGTTGCCTGCTGCCTGTAGCACCGGCAGGTTAACTAGGTAGCTCTGGACGCTTGGAACTACGCTAATACGTTCAAAATCTTTCAGGGTCCTGAAAAACGACGCCAGCGCCTGGACTTCGGTAAATATAGCGTTATCGTGCTCAGCCTGGCTATATAGCTGTTGTTTCCAGCCGCTTTCCGTCATGATGTTGTATGCTAATGTGCCGACTGATTGCTCCTTGCCTGCTTCGCGCCAGTTATCTATCTGCTGCAGCGCTGCCTGTATGCTTTCATCATCATGGTCGGCTAAAACACTAGCTAGCGGTTCATGGCGGCGGCTAGCGTCGGCTGACAATTCTGCTACCTGGTTGATGGCCAGGTTAAATAACGGACCGCTTAAGGTATGGAACAAAGCTATATCGTCGTTCGGGTCAGCAATAGCTTTCAGGGCTTCAATCAACTGGCGCACAGTCGGCTGCATGTACATGTCATTATTCAAGCCTGCGACCACGTGCGGAACCTCCTGGAGTTCCAGTGCTTCGTGTATCTTTTGGATGCCGCGGTTGCTGCGCGTCATGACTGCTATCGAACCTGAGGCTTGGCCGCTATTAAGGCGGCGCTGGATATCGCTTGCCAGCCAGGCCAGTTCTGCTTCCAGGCTCGTAAAGTGTTTAAGGCTAGGCGGTGCCCCGTCGGTTTGGGCGTGCAGCCGCTTGTCGAGCTTGTTCAGCACTTCCAGGCGGTGCGGGTTGTTGTGTTGGATAAGCCGGTAAGCACTATCCAATATAGCTTGGCTGGAACGATAGTTCTCAATCAGGGTTACTTCTTTGGCTTCAGGGTAGCGTTTTTTAAAATCGAGGATGTTTGCCAGGGTGGCACCACGCCATCCATATATGCTCTGGTCGTCGTCGCCAACAACCATTAGGTTCTGGTTACTGCCGGTAAGCAAATCAACTAACCGGGATTGCATCGGGTTTGTATCTTGGAACTCATCTACTAGTATGAATTTGTAACGTTCCTGGAGCTGCTTAAGTATATTAGGGCGGTTTTCCAACAGCTGGATAGTTAAGTAAACTTGGTCGTCGTAATCTATTACCTGCTGCCGCCTGCACAGTTGCAGATATATTTCAAAAAGGCGGGCAAGCTCAGTGTGTTTTTGTTTGTCGAGAGTTTCGGCCTCATCGCCAGCGGGCAGCTTTTTAGCGTACGCCAAATATTTTTGAGGCGATACCAACTGTTGTTTGAGCAGCGAAATGTAGTTAGCTAGCACTTCAAGCTGTCCATCTGGGTTAGAAACGGGCGCAAAATAGTCGAGCGTCAGCTCGTCAAAATGTTCACGCAAAAAAACCAACTGCCCGGTATCGCCAAGCAGACGAAGGGTCCCTAGCCCCCACTCGGCGCCGTACTGTGAAAGCAAATCGTTACCAAAGCGGTTGAATGTGGCAATAGTTATATCTGTGCTAACACCTACCCGGTCAGCATTAACCCTGTCTAGCATTTCGCTGGCGGCCTTTTCGGTAAATGTGAGCGCTAAGATTGAGGATGGGTCAACCCCTTGCGACACCAGCCGCTCAACGCGGTCAACTATCACTCTTGTTTTGCCTGTCCCGGCGCCGGCAACTACAAGCACGGGGCCGTCTGTAATGTCCACTGCCTCTCGCTGGCGTGTGTTCAGTTGCTTATACGCCGCCTCAAATTGTTCCATATACCTATTGTATCGGAAAACTAGTCTATAGTAGTTTTGGCGCAAACGGGACAGAGGTCTTCGCGCTCAAATTCGGTTAACCACTGGCGAGTGGCTGCTGGCCACGATTCGTAGTCCCGGAATCCTATAAAGTCGGCTGCTTCGCGCAAGGCGTAACCAAGCCAGCCATATATGCGCAGTTTGCCCCATATGACTGCTGCCCACTTATCTCCGGCTGGTATAACGGTAATTGGCCGCTTGACGCTGTAGCTCTTAAAGTCTTTGCCGTCCTTACGGCGCTTGAGGTTTTCGGCTACAAACTGGCCGTCATGCAGGGCAGTTTGGGCCATACCGCTATATGGCGTATTGGCATTGTCACCTAGGACGAATATATTGTCCTCGGCCTGCAAATATACATCGGTGGCAACCTTACCGCGGTTAGTGAGTACGAAAGCATTGTCCTTAAAAAAGGGATGGTTAGTAACACCCGCGGTCCACACTACAGTATGGCTGGTTATTGGCTTCCCGTTGACCATAAGGGCATCGGCGGTTTCACCCTGGACTGTTTGGCCGGTGTACAGCCGCACGCCTAGGCGCTTTAACTGGCGCTGTACCATTCGGGACGTATCATGTGGCAAGCGTGGTAATAGGCGTGGGGCGGCTTCTATAAGATCTATATGTATGGCACGCTCCCGTACGCCGTGGACCTTCATAAGCCTGCGCAAATAGTGCGGCAGTGCGCCCGCCAGCTCTATGCCAGTCGGACCAGCACCCACAATAACGTAGTTTAGGTCTGGCCGATGGTCATTTATAAGCTGCTCGTGCAGGTGCCGCTTAAAGCGCTCGGCCTCATCAGAGGACTTTATGCTGTACGAGAACTGCTCTAGGCCCTGAATGCCAAAGTAGTTAGTAACGACACCTAGTGATAGCAGTAATGTGTCGTACGCGTACGTTTCTCCTTCGCTGGTAGTGATGGTTTTGGCCTTGCGGTCGAGCGTAATTGCTTTGCCCTGTGCCAGTGTTACTTGCTTGTCTGCAAATAGACTTTGTAGCGTAATGCTCGAGTTCGCTCGCTTACCACCGGTAGCAGTATGGTACAGCGTTGGGTAGTAGCGGAAGTCTTGCCTGTCAGATAGGAGCGTTAAGTCAAAGTGCTCATCATCTGCCAGCTCTAAAGTCGCCTTTATGCCCGCAAAACCGCCGCCCACCACCAGTACTTTTTCTTTTACCATTTACCATATTTTACCATAAGAGGTTTGTAAGAAGTCAAAAAATCGTTTAAGCTTATAGCAATGGATGGGTTTAAACAAAAACTTGTTAAGGCCGGCTTTAAAGGCGAGCTGGATGATTCAGCAGCAGCTAAGGACTTCTATAGCCACGATGCTTCGCTATTTGAAATAAAACCCGAACTAGTGGTATCACCTACCGATGCAAGTGATGTCGAAAAGCTAGTGAAACTTGTAGCTGACTGCAAAAAGTCTATGCCGGGGCTCAGTCTAACCGGCCGCAGTGCCGGCACAGACATGGCCGGCGGCGCCATAAATGACTCAATTATCATCGACTTCACTAAGCACATGAATGAAGTTGTCGATGTAACGCGCACCAGTGCTACTACGCAGCCAGGCGTGTACTACCGCGACTTCGAAAAGCGCACGCTGGCGCACGGCTCGCTCTTCCCCTCCTACCCTGCTTCGCGTGAGTTAGCGGCCATGGGCGGCATAATATCCAACAATTCAGGCGGCGAAAAGTCGCTAGAGTTCGGTAAGACAGAGAACTTTGTGACTGAACTAAAAGTAGTCTTCGCAGACGGCATAGAGCGCGTGGTTAAGCCGCTTACAAAGCCTGAACTTGATAAAAAGATGAAGCAAAAAGACTTTGAAGGCCAAGTATATAAAGGTATTTATGCGCTTTGCGAAAAGCACTACGATGCTATCAAGGCCGCCAAGCCTAAAGTTAGCAAAAATTCCATGGGCTACATACTGTGGCGCGTATGGGACCGCGAAACAGGTATATTCGACCTGACCAAGCTAATTGTCGGTTCCGAAGGTACGCTTGGCATGGTCACAGAAGGCACGTTCCGTTTGGTCCCTGCTAGGCCCCACTCAGGCTTACTCGTACTCTTCTTAAAAGACATTGATGAGCTTGGCGAGCTGATACCTAAGATTGTCACCTACAAACCAGCCACATTTGAAAGTTTTGACGATGCCACACTGTGGCTCTCCATCCGCTTTATGCCGAGCTTTTTAAAGCTGCTTGGCTGGAAGCGCTTTATCCACCTGCTTATTACACTTGTGCCAGATGGCTTGCAGTTATTGCGTGGCATACCCAAACTGATACTTATGGTTGAGTTTAACGGCGAGACCGAACAGGAAGTTAGGCAAAAGGTGCATGCCCTGCACCAAGACTTGTCGCACTTGCGCGCCCGCTACGAAATAAATGGCTTCGAGGAAGACCCTACAGAAGGCAAAAGCGAAAAGTTCTGGATAATGCGCCGCTACAGCTTCCAACTGCTGCGCAGCAAGGTCAAGGACAAGCACACCGCGCCGTTTATAGATGACCTGATTGTGAACCCTGAGTACTTACCTGCCTTTTTGCCCAAAATACGCAAAATCATCAAAAAGTACAAGTTGTTCGCGACCATAGCTGGGCACATGGGTGATGGCAACTTCCACATTATCCCGCTCATGAAGCTCGAAGACCCGAAGCAGCGCGCCAAGCTGCTGCCTGCCATGAAAGAGGTCAATAATTTGGTTCTTAAGTATCACGGTTCACTCAGTGGCGAGCACAACGACGGCCTAGTGCGCGGCCCGTGGCTAGAGCAGCAGTTCGGCAAAGAAATTGTTGACCTGTTCCGCGAGGTAAAGCACATCATGGACCCCCAGAACATCTTCAACCCGCACAAAAAGTCCGACGCCACGTGGGACTACAGCTTTAGCCACATCCGCGACCACTTTTAGTATCTAATTGACACTAAATGTTCCTTGGACGGATTCATCCAAGTGGTCGTGGAATTGATAACTTCCTGGCTTATTGAGAGTTACTGTTAGGCTTTGCCCTTTTTGCAGGACTTTTTCTATTACGCCGTCGTAGGCTTGGTGGTTATCGTGTTCACCAAATGCCATGAGGCGGATTTGGTCATCAGTATTTGTTATAGTCAGTATGTCGCAGAGCTTAGCTGTAGTGTGTTCAGGCTGGACCTTGCTATCTGTTATAACTACTTTGTGTAACTTCCCGGCTTGAGCACATTTAGGAGTAGCAGGTACGGACCGGTGGTCCAGGTAGTGGCTAGCAAGACTATGAGTTGATGAGCCTATTACTACTAGAGCTAGTAGCGCAAAGCATATCGCAAATATTTTTTTCACTAGGGTAACCATGCGTTTAAAGATAGTGCGGCACACATGCCGAGTAAAACTACGAGCGAAAAACCAAACATACCGCGTGCCCATTTTGCATCGTCTTTCGTTTTGATACCTAAGGCGCCTTTATACAACCACGCCAACCCAAGCAGCACTGTTGCTGCTAGGTAGGTTTTACCGGTATGGCCGCCAAGGCTAAGGCGTGCAGATATAATTGTGAAAAGTGCGATGAACAGAATGATTTGCCGCTTGGTGCTGCGGATGCCCCGTTTAACGGGCCAGACTGGTAAGCCAGCTGCCTGGTAATCTTTGAGCCGATAGATGGCTATGGCGTAAAAGTGGGGCATTTGCCAGACTGTCATAAGTAAAAAAAGGAGCAGCGCACCGCCATCGAGCCGATCGGTCACTGCTGTGTAGCCGGCTACCAGCGGCATGGAGCCCGATATACTGCCGATGATGGTGCCGTATATGGTTGTGCGCTTGGCTGTTCCGTAAACGACAACATAAAAGAAGTAGCCGGTAGCGCCAACAGCGAAAGTTAGCCAGTTTGTCGAGATGGCTAACGCCGTAAAGCCGATAACGCCTAGTAAGCCAGCATAGATAAACGCGCCGGCAGGGCTTACTGCCCCGCTCACGATCGCCCGTTTGCGCGTACGTTCCATTTTTTCATCTATTTCCCTGTCGATATAATTGTTGACCACACAGGCGCTGGCAATAACAAGCGCAGTACCCGATATAGTTGCCGTAAAAAGCGATAATTTTATGTGTCCGTTAGCTGCTAGCAAGAAGCCGGCACACGTCGACAGTATGTTGCCATAGACAATACCAGGCTTTGCTAAGTAGTAATATGTGCGGAGCACACTATATCCCGCCATCTTGTTTGAGCAGGTAGGTGTTCATTTGCTGTGGCGTCATGCGGTAGTTAAGGCTGTACATAATCCATATAGAGCCGATAACCAGTATTAGAACAAACACTATCATCATAAACAGTAGTAATAGCTTCCAGCGCGGCTTGGTTTCGTGGCCGATATGTAGGAAGAAGAATAACTGTACCAAGAACTGGGCAAATGCTAGGGTGAGCAATGTGGCAATGAGGGTGTGGCGTGACAATGCGTGACGAATGGTGGCTATATATGCCCACACTGTAAAAACGACGGATAGTATGAAGCCGTTCAAGTACCCAAGGAACGTTGCATGCTTGGGCTGGAACGTTGCATGGACTACGTTTTGTACAGGCTCTTCCATACTAGACTGCTCCTAACATGTACACGACGGTAAATATAAATATCCATACGATATCTAGGAAGTGCCAAAACAAGCTGAACATGGTGAGGCGCCTTAGGTTTGCGCGGCTGAAGCCGCTGGACCATACCTTGGCCACTAATGCCGCCATCCACAAAAGCCCAACTGTTATGTGTAGCCCGTGGGTACCGACAAGCGTAAAGTACGACGACAAAAAGCCGCTGCGCTGCCAGCTGTTACCATCGTGTGCTAGGCGCCCAAACTCGGTCAGCTCCATTAGTAAAAATATTAGCCCGAAGACGAACGTTACAGCCAGCCAGCCGAGTGCTTGCCTTTTGGCATGGCGGTTGGCGGCCAACATGGCAAGGCCGCAGGTAAAACTGCTGGTTAGCAGCGCAAGTGTTTCAACCAGGATATACGGTAGGCTGAATATGTCCCGTCCTGACGGCCCCCCAACCGTGTTGCCATGCAGCACGGCGTAGGTAGCGAATAGGCTTGCAAATAGCAAGCAGTCGGTCATTATGTATGCCCAGAAGCCGAACAGTGTTTTGCTGTCAGCAGCGCGATGCTCTTCCTGGAGTACGGCGCGTTCAGCAGCGGCTATATCGCTCATGCGACCTCCCTGCTGGCCAAAAGGGCGGCTTCGGCGGCAGCTACCTCATGCGCCGGTATAGTCCGCTCGCCATCCTCGTCATCGCGCAATGTTTGGTAAAAAATGCTTGCCAGTACGCCTAGCAATGCAGCTACAACAAGCCACCATATATGCCACACGAACCCAAAACCTGCTGTTAAACTGCACATGCCTATAAGGAAGCCTGTCGGTGTATTCTTAGGGACTTTAATATCATAGTATTCGACCATTGCGCTGGTTTTAGTGCGCTTGTGCTTGGCCGCCCAGAAAGCATCTCGGCCAGTCACATGCGGTATTACGGCAAAGTTATATTCGGGCGGCGGCGAGCTGGTTGACCACTCCAGCGTGCGGCCATCCCAAGGGTCGCCAGTGTAGTCACGGTGGTTATTTCGTACCACTATACTGACCACAAGTTGCAGTAATTGTAGCGCCACGCCCAGGGCGATTATCATAGCGCCAATACCAGCCACGATGAACAGCGGCTGCCAGCCAAGGCTGGCGTCGTAGTGGTCCAGCCGCCTGGTCGCTCCCATAAGACAGAGACTGTATAAGGGCATAAACGCCAGGAAGAAACCACCTATCCAGCAATACGCGGCATACTTACCAAGCCGCTCATTCAGCCGGAAACCGAAGATTTTGGGAAACCAGTACGTCAACCCAGCAAAGAACCCGAACACCACGCCGCTAATAATCATGTTGTGGAAGTGCGCTACCAGGAACAAGCTATTGTGCACCTGGTAGTCTATTGCTGGGACTGCCATGAGCACGCCGGTTACGCCGCCTATAGTAAATAAGAATACGAAGCCGAGGAACCATACCATGGGGCTTGTAAACGTTATTTGCCCCCTATACATCGTAAACAGCCAGTTGAATATTTTTACACCTGTTGGGATGGCTATGGCCATAGTCATAATGCCAAAGAACGCATTTACATCAGCCCCTGCCCCCATTGTAAAGAAGTGGTGTAGCCAGACTATGAAGGATAAGAACACAATTGCCCATGTTGCGTAGACCATAGATGTGTAGCCAAATAGCCGTTTTCGCGAAAAGGTCGGTACTATTTCGGAAAAGACACCGAATGCTGGCAATACTAATATGTAGACTTCGGGATGCCCCCAAGCCCAAATGAGGTTAACGTACATCATGGCGTTTCCACCTCCGCCAGCGGTAAAGAAATGCATGCCGAGTGTGCGGTCGAGATACAGCAGCGTTAGGGTAACGGTGAGTATAGGGAACGCAAAGGCCACCAGTACCATACTGCCAAAGACGTTCCAGGCAAACATCGGTATTTTCATCATGTCCATGCCGGGCGCACGCATTTTGAGAATGGTTGTTATGAAGTTGATGCCGCTCATGAGGCTGCCTATGCCGGCTATTTGCAGGCTCCATATCCAGTAGTCGACACCGACACCGGGGCTAAACTTAAGCTCGGAAAGCGGAGGGTAGGCCAACCAGCCGGCAGCCGAAAACTCGCCAATGAGCAGCGACATGTTTATAAGCACCATGCCCCCAGTAAATAACCAAAAACTGGTTGCGTTCAGGAATGGGAAGGCTACGTCGCGCGCGCCCAGCTGTTGCGGTAAGACAAGGTTGATTAGACCGAACATCAGGCCCATAGCTACAAAGAAAATCATAATGGTGCCGTGCGCCGAAAACACTTGTTGGAACATTTCTGGCGACATAACTCCGTGCGACGAACCGACGCTGGTTGCTTGTTGTGCCCGCATCATAAGCGCATCGGCCAGTCCCCGCAGTAACATTACGATAGCGACGATAATGTACATGACACCTATCTTTTTGTGGTTGGTGGTGGTAAACCATTCCTTCCACAGCCATGTCCAACGCTTGTAGCGGGTAATAGCTACAGCTATAGCAACTACTAGTAGTACCATCGACACGCCTGCTCCAGCAGTGACAGGGTTGTGTGGAAACTGTTGCAGCGTGAGTTTGCCGAGGGCGTTTGCAAACAAGGTTATCATTGTGCCTGCCCCATGTATTTCATGACGATGTAATTATAAAGCCCGCTGGCTGGCGATGAATAATATTTGGGCGACGTGATAATGCCCGGCTTGGCTAGGTTTGCGTACGCGGCTAAATCTAAATGGTCGGGCGACTTTTGTGTGTTACCTACCCATTGGTTGAAGCTGGTGTGGTTGACCGCCCTGACAGTAAACGTCATATCGGAGAACCCTTTGCCGCTTATGTTGGCTGGCGAGCCGTGGTA
>DASSKV010000092.1:0-5218 GCA_035690125.1 Saccharimonadales bacterium (SeqCode)
TGGAGCAAGCCCGACAATGGCACCCAGATTACTTTTACCGACAGTAATGGCCAGCCGATAGCACTCAACCCGGGCCAAACTTGGCTCACCGCCCTCAGTGATAGCAGTAAGGTTACGTACAAATAGCAGCATGGATAACTTACAGAAACTAACTTCGCAAACCAAAGCAGCCTTGCTAGTAGGCTTTACCATAAACAATGCGCTTATTATCGGCAGCTGGTGGCTAGGTAGCCAGGTCTTAAAGCTACATACCGTTACATTACTAGTGCTCGTAGCCGGCACGGCACTAGTAAGCATAGTAGTCATAAGCTCGGTTTTATCCGGCTGGCTCCTAAAGCCAATGAAGGCGCTGTGGCAGTCCATATTGCACCTGAACCCTTACGAACATGGCTTTACCGCGCCCGACCTTACTAAGCTCCAGGTTGGTCGCGAACTTGTTACCAGCCTGACAAACCAGGTATACCAGCTGGCAACCCTGGCAGAAAAGACCGCAGGCACCGATGCGAAAACCCCGGGCAATCTGCACAGCAACTTCATAGCCAACAACTTGCCGCTGCCGCTGTTTGTACTAGATGATAGCGAGACAATCCAGTTTGCTAACCAGGCCGCTGCCGACTACATAGGTATCCATAGCGAAGACCTGACCGGCAAAAACGTATACATGGTGCTCGATATGGCATTCCCTAGCGAGCATACATTCGACAAATGGCTCAAAGAAGCTAAACTGCACAGTGCCACTGCCCAAAGCAGCTGGGAACGGGTGCGCCTGAGCGTCCGCGACAACCATCCGACACGGCTTTTCGACCTTTCTGCCTACTATAACCGTGCAAACCCCAACAAATGGGAAACAATGCTCGTGCTATTTGACCACACCAGCCAATACAGCCAAGATGACCAGGCAGTGAGCTTTATAGCACTCTCCGTACATGAGCTGCGCACACCGCTTACATTACTCCGCGGCTACATAGAAGCTTTCGAAGAAGAATTGGGCGATAAGCTCACGCCGCAAATGAGCGACTTCATGCAAAAGATGAGCGCTACCGCCCAACAGCTTACCGCTTTCGTTAACAACATCCTGAATGTCGCCCGGGTAGATGGCGACCAGCTACAATTGCAGTTGCACGAAGAGGATTGGCCAACAATTATCAAAGGGGCGGTCGATTCGCTGGCGCTAAGGGCAAAAGTACGCGGCATGTCCTTGGAGTGCACCGTGGCGCCGAATTTACCCACGGTTGGAGCCGACCGCTTAAGCGTACATGAGGTTATTAACAACCTTGTCGATAATGCCATAAAGTACAGCGGCACTAGTAAGGTCATTAAGCTCGACACCCGCCTGAACCAAGAGGGCTTGGTCGAGACGACTATACAGGACTTTGGCGTTGGTATACCCAGTAGCGTTATGCCCAACCTGTTTAGCAAATTCTACCGCGACCACCGCAACCGCGCCCAGATTGGCGGTACCGGGCTTGGCCTATACCTTAGTAAAGCAATCATCGAAGCCCACGGGGGAAACATCTGGGTACGCAGCAAGGAAGGTGAGGGCAGTACCTTCGGCTTTACGCTCAAACCGTACGCCCAGCTTGCCGAAGAACTCAAGAACGGCGATAATGAGATAGTCCGAAACGCCCACGGGTGGATTAAAAACCATTCACTATATAGGAGATAACTATGGACCCGAACGCCCAGCAGCCACCTGCCGCCACCCCCAAGAGAATCCTTATTGTCGAGGATGAGCGCTTCATAGGTGAGCTGTATGAGCGTGCCCTCAGTAAAGCCGGCTACCAAATAACCGTTATTACCGATGGGCCAGAGGGGCTCAAAGCCGCCCAAACCAACCAGTACGACATTATCCTGCTCGACCTCATGATACCCAACCTCACGGGCATAGAAATCCTGCGCATACTACGCGACAAAGAGCAAACGCCGGAGCTTAAAGCCAAGGTCATCGTTGCGACCAACCTCGAGCAGCGCGAAGATGTCCGGGCCGACATAGAACGCCAAGCCGACGGCTACATCGTCAAGGCCGACCTAACGCCCAAAGAACTCGTAGAAGTCCTCAGCCACATCAAATAGCCATAAGCTTGACGCGGGTGTATACTGTAGATAGCCATGTGCGGGTTGGCGTTTTTTCGTCTCCCTCCGCGCAGACTTATTCACAAGAAGGTATACCCCGGTCACTGCTTTCTTCTACACACTTTTAACCTCTGGTAATAGCGCTGGTTTCGAACGGTCACCGCGTAGTACCCAGAAGTTCGTCCTAACCCGTTCGCTGGCAGCATTAGCTCGTCCAGTCTCTCTTTTTATAACTTATTTACAGGGGTAACTACTATGACCATCAACAACTACACACAGGATGTAAACATAAACAGCGAGGTAGAGGTAACCGCTTGGTTCTTCCGCCCAGAGCCGCAAGGGCGCCGGCTCAAGAGCTTCCCAAAGCGCATGACGTGGGGCGGCCGCGACTACAACTTTGTCGAGGACGGCCTGCGCTACCTAGTGCAGCGCGGCCAGCAGCTAGTACAACTATTCGATATGAGCGATGGCCAGTCCACCTACCGCCTGCGCCAGGACGGCGACCACT
Source organism: Saccharimonadales bacterium (SeqCode) (assembly GCA_035690125.1). Taxonomy (GTDB): domain Bacteria; phylum Patescibacteriota; class Saccharimonadia; order Saccharimonadales; family UBA4665; genus DASSKV01. Next base: position 2,582 of record DASSKV010000092.1, read on the forward strand.
GGACGCTCATAGGCATCAAGGGAGGCTTCTAATGAGGCGGCAAAAAACTCCACAAGACGAACTATGGGCCGAAGTATTTAAGCTCTGGCCCACCGCTATGGAGTACGAGTACGAACCCGTTTTCCCATTCTCTAAATAAAAACTATGGCTACTATTAAAAACTTGGGGGCTTTTTGCATAACGCAGGAGCTCCAAAAGGAGACACTATGGAGGAAGAGCTAGAATCTTTAATGGATGGTGAGGCCGTACGTGTACACGCAGGGTTTCCAAACCCGGCGGCCGATAGGCGGGGACAGCACAAGGCCCTGACACTAGACTTCAACCAGCTGCTAGTGCAGCACCCAAGCAGTACCTACCTATTCCGCATAAGCGGCAATAGCTGGGTGGAGCAGGGGATACTTAGCGGCGACATCGCCGTCATAGACAGGGCTATTACCCCGCATCCCGAAGACTTCATCATAGGCTGGCAGAATGATTCGTTCATAGTCTGCCGCTATAGCGAACTGCCCGAAGGCGAGGAGGTCTGGGGGACTATAATTTCCGTTATTCATATGCTGAGGAGCAAGGGATGAGACAGCCTATTTTTGCGCTTATTGATTGTAATAACTTTTTCGTGAGCTGCGAGCGCATCTTCCGGCCAGACCTGGAGGGTAAGCCGGTCGTCGTACTCAGTAGTAACGATGGCTGTGCGGTCGCCAGAAGCAATGAAGCCAAGGCGCTCGGCATACCCATGGGCGCGCCCGCCTTCAAATTCCGCCAATTATTCAAAGAAAAAGAGGTACTACAGTTTAGCGCTAACTTTGACTTATACGGCGACATCTCAGAGCGTATCACCCGCTTGCTCGTACATATTACCCCCAAGATTGAGGTTTACTCCGTGGACGAATCATTCCTAGACCTTAGCGAACTCGACATAAGCGACTACACCAGGTGGGCTGCAGCAATTCGAGAACGTATATGGCGGGAGGTGGGAGTACCGGTAAGTATAGGCATCGCGCCTACCAAAACACTGGCCAAAATAGCCACCGAACGAGGCAAGAAAGATCCGGAACTCCAGGGGGTACTGAACCTTATACAAATGCCCGGGTGGGTGGCAGATGCCCAGCTGGCGGCCATACCCATTAAAGATGTATGGGGCGTAGGCTGGCGCCTAGCACCAAAACTCCGGGCGGAGGGTGTACACACAGCGTTGGACCTCAAGTACTTTCCAGAACATCACGCCCAAACCCTCATGGGTATCCATGGCCGCCAGATGGTCGCAGAGCTCCGCGGCACCAGTTGTTCCCCCCTAGAGCAAGCCTACAAAGTCCGCCAAAGCATCATGCATGGCAGGTTGTTTGGCGAAGACACCAATGACAAGGGCGTGGTAGAGGCCGCCATAGCCAGCCTGACAGCACGTGCCGCCATGCGTTTGCGCCGCGAAGGCCTGGCAGCCCATACCGCAGTACTGCACCTTGCCACCAACCGCCACAAACCGGGCTACCAACGCATGAATTACCCGGTGCAGTTCACGACCCCCACGGCCGATACCGGCCTCATAACAGCTAGTTTAGTCAAAGGCTTGGAACAAGTATTCAATCCAGCCACAACCTACCACCGTGCAGATGTGCTGTTGTACGATCTAGCACCGGCCAACAAACTGCAGACCGACTTACTTGGCTATGTAGAGGTAGCGGCCGCTACTGCTGCCCAGGCGCGTATGCAAACTCTGGACGCCATAAACTACCGTTACGGCAAAGGTAAGTTGCGTTTTGCCGCCGAAGACCTTAGCAGGCGCTGGCAACCCAAGCACCGCTTGCGTAGCCCGCGCTACACCAGCAGCTGGGACGAACTGCCGGTAGCCCATATAATGTAGCTATATGAAGTTACACATAATAACTGTTGGCAAGCCAAAGCTGGGCTACGCCCAAGCGGGCTGGGAAGAGTATTGGGCGCGGCTAAAGCACTACCACCAACTCCGCACTACCCATGTACCCGACAAGCATAACGACGCAACCCACGTGCTGGAAGCCGCCAGCACTGCGTATATAGTTGCATTGTCTATACCCGGCCGCCAACTGTCCAGCGAAGGTTTGGCATCATTCCTGCAAAAACGAGAGCTTACAGGCAAAGAGACAGCCTTCGTTATAGGCGGTCCAGAGGGGCTACCACAAGCGGTGCTCGACAAAGCAGACTACCAGTTAAGCTTGGGCAGTCTGACCCTGCCGCACGACCTGGCAATGGTAGTCCTGTTAGAAAGCTTGTACCGTGCAAGTACTATTAACAGCGGCCACCCGTACCATAAGTAAAAATTCTTGCAGACAGCTCTTGCGCATTCGGGCATAGTGCAAATTACCAATTAAAAGGAGGGCAACTATATGGCAACAGACGACGATATCGACATGGGTGACACAAACTTAGATGACCAAGACGTGGACATGCGTGACACAGGCGGTACTAGCCTAGAAGACGACGAACTTCTAGACACCGACAGAGACAGCGCGTTGTAGCTTTATAAAAACGCGCAAGAAAGGGGCCTCTTTAGGCCTCTTTTTGTAACCATGGACGGTTTATAACAGATGTGGTAGTATAATGCAGCCCATTGCAGCCAAACAAAATTTTGAAATTACCAATTTTGAAATTTTGAGAGGAGAAGCG